>DATNEC010000683.1:0-14040 GCA_035606815.1 Pirellulales bacterium | reverse complement strand
CCGGCGCCGGGCTGCGAGATCCGGCTGATGGACGACGAACTGCGCGAAGTTCCGACCGGCGCCGAAGGCGTGTTGTGCGTGCGGCGCTCGACGCATCCGGGCATGATGAAGGAATATTGGAACAAGCCCGAACAGACGGCCGAAATCTTTCGCGGCGAGTGGTACTATTCCGGCGACGTGCTGGTCAAGGACGAGCAGGGACTGTTCTGGTTCAAGGGCCGCTCCGACGACGTGATCAAGGCCAGCGGCTACCGGATTTCGCCGTTCGAGGTCGAGAGCTGCCTGGTCGAACATCCCGCCGTGCTCGAAGCGGCGGCCGTGGCCAGCCCCGACGAATTGCGAGGCTGCGTGGTCAAGGCGTTCGTCGTGCTGCGCAGCGAGCGCCAAGCGTGCGACGAATTGGCCCGCGAATTGCAAGAGTGGGTCAAAGAGCACTCGGCGCCGTACAAGCATCCGCGCAAAGTGGAATTCGTCGCCGAATTGCCCAAAACCGCCAGCGGCAAGATCAAGCGGGGGCTGTTGCGGGCGAGAGAGTTCGGCTGACGCAATGGGCGCGGCACTCTCAGCCGCGAATTGTTTCAGCGCGGAGGCCGAGGGCGGCCGGGCCACATTGCGTCGTCGAAAAGCACGATGAATCTTCGCCTTCCCGAACTTCTGGCCGCCCGATTGATGCAACAACCGTTGCCCGGCCGCGAGGCGCAGCGGCGGTTCGAGCCGGCGTTGTGCTATGGCCGGCACTTCGGGCCGCCGACCACGCGAGCCCGCGCGGCATCGGTATTGGTGCTGCTCTATCCGCACGAGGGCGACTGGCGGCTGCCATTGACGGTGCGTCCTGCGACGCTCGTCGCGCATGCCGGGCAGATCAGCCTGCCGGGCGGGTCGGTCGATCCGGGCGAAACCGGTCCCCAGGCGGCGCTGCGAGAGCTCGAAGAAGAACTAGGCGTGGGCCACGCCGAAATTGAATTGCTCGGCAGCCTGTCGCCGCTGTACGTGTTCGTCAGCGAATTTCTGGTGACGCCGTGGGTGGCCGCCGCGCACGAGCGGCCGGCTTGGACGCCCAGCCCCTTCGAAGTGGCGGAGCTGCTCGAACTGCCTCTGGCGCACCTGCTCGATCCGGCGAACCAAGGCCGGCACGCGCGGCGGCAGCGCGGCGTCGAGCTTTCGGCGCCGCATTTCCTTTACGGCCGGCATCGCATCTGGGGCGCCACCGGCATGATCCTCGCCGAACTCATGGCCATCATCAAAGATATGGAAGTGCGGGAATAACTTGCCTAATCGTCACTTTCCGCATTTTGCGCGGCGACCCCCGCCGCCGGGTTGACGGCAACGTAGAGTTGCCAGTTACAAAAGATCGTCAGAACGGCGTCGAACCGGGACCCTCGACGCCGCTCCAAAGTCATCGAAGGATGCGCGACATGCAGCAGCAACAACGCAATGCAAGGGTCCTGGTCATCGACGATCAGGCGGTGATCCACGATGATTTCCGAGAAATCATCGGCAAGCGGAGCCCGGCAAGTTCGCCGCACATGTCCCTGGGCGGACCGGGCGCCGGCGACTTGCTCAATGAAGCGTCGCAGGCCGCCGGCGACCTCGCGCTGCGGTTCGATCTCGACTCGGCCTACCAGGGAGAGGAGGGCTGCGGCATGGTCGAGCGAGCGGTCGACGAGGGCCGGCCCTACGCCATGGCCATCGTCGACGTTCACATGCCGCCCGGCTGGGACGGAATTACGACCGTCCAGCGCATCTGGGAAATCGATCCTCAAGTGCTGATCGTGCTCTGCTCGGGCCGCGTCGAGCGCTCCTGGGAGCAGGTCGTCGAGAAGCTCGGGCACAGCGACCGTTTCTTGATCCTGAGAAAGCCCTTCGACAGCGTCGAGGTCCGCCAGATCGCCATGGCGCTCAACGAGCGCTGGAACCTGGCCCGCACCGACAATCTGACCGGGGCCATGAACCGGCGGGCGATGGGCGAGCAATTGGAGCGGGAATGGGCGCGCAGCGTGCGGCACGAGATGCCGCTGTCGTGCGTGATGCTGGATTTGGACTTCTTCAAAAAGATCAACGACATCGAAGGCCATCAAGCGGGAGACGCCGTCCTCAAACAGGCGGTGCAAACATTGCAGGGCCGCTGCCGCGGCAGCGATTACTTGTTTCGCTATGGAGGCGAGGAGTTTTGCGTGCTGCTGCCGCACACGACCGAAGAGCAGGCCGCGGTCTGGGCGGGGCGAGCGCGCGAGGCCCTGGCCGCGATGCAGCTTGCCTGGGGCGAGCGCACGCTGAGCGTCACGGCCAGCTTCGGGGTCGCCGAACGATTGGAAGACACCGGCACGGCGGAAGCCCTCGTCGACCGCGCCGACCAGATGTTGCGCGCCGCCAAACAAGCCGGGCGGAACCGGGTCGTGCGCTATACCGCGATGAATCCCACGTTGGGCGACGGCTACGCCCTCGTGCAAAACCGCACGGAATTGTTCGAAGGAGTGGCCGTCAGTCGAGTGATGTCGGAACAAGTCGCCGTGCTTCGTCGCGACGTGGCGGTGGGCGAAGCGGCCCGTTTTTTCCTCGATTGCCGGCTCAACTCGGCCCCGGTCGTCGACGAAGAGGGCAAACTGGTCGGTATCGTCTCGGAAAGGGACGTGCTGGGCGTGATCCTTTGTCCGGAGGCCCGCACCTGGGCCGTCGAGCGAATCATGCAGCCGGACGTCGTGAGTTACGACGCCGATACGCCGATCCTGAAAGTCTTCGAATTCCTGAGCCGCGTTACGATGCGGCGCGTGATCATCGTTTGTGACGGGCGGCCGGTCGGCATCGTCACGCAATCGAGCCTGCTGCGCTGGTTCAGCAGTTGGAGCGACCAGTTGAACGGGCCGCTCTCCGTCCGCGACGACCTGGCGCCGGGGTATACGGTGACGCAACTGGTCGAGGCCGCGCAGTCGCTGGCGCGCCGCGCGGCGCAATTGTCGGCCGAGCTTTCCTCGGCCGACGGGCCGATCGGCCTCGACGAAGTCGTGCATGGTTCGTTGATCGGCAGCGTCTCCGCCATGCAGGAGCTGCTCGCCGACTTGCTGGCCTTCTCGCGCGCCGACCGCCACGGCGAACATGCCGCGTCGGCCGTCGGATTGGTCGAAGGCATGGCCGCGCCGGAGTTGACGTTCGGCGCCTCTCGTTGACACGCGCCCGCCGATCCTTCAAGCTAGGCTGCGTCGCCCATCGCAACGCGATGGGGCGGCGAGCAAGGCCGGCGTGGAGATTCGTCGATGGATAGTTTGTCGGAAATGGCGCCAACGTGCGCTGCGGCTCGCGTTCGCCGAGCGGGCGCTTTGCGAGCGAGCTTCGCGGCGCTGCTCGCCTCGATCGTGCTGTGCTCCGCCGCTTTCGCCGCGGAGCCTGATGCCAGGCCCTCGCCCTTCCCTCGCACTCCGCCGACCGAACCGGCCGATGCCGAGAAGACGTTCCAGACCTTGTTCGGTTTCCAGATGCAGTTGCTCGCCGCCGAACCGCTGGTGACCGACCCGGTGGCCATCGAATACGACGAAAACGGGCTGGCCTATGTCGTCGAGATGTCGGACTACCCCTACACCGACAAATCGACCGACAAGCCATTCGTCGAGCGGACCGCCGACTTGCCGATCGGCCGCGTCCGCATCCTGGAAGACGTCGACGGCGACGGGCGGTTCGATCGCAGCACGATTTTCGCCGAAGGGCTCTCTTGGCCGACAAGCGTCGCTTGCTGGAAAGGCGGCGCGTTCGTCGCGGCCACCCCCGACGTCTGGTATTTCAAGGACACGGACGGCGACCGCAAGGCCGACGTGCGGAGAAAGCTGTTTACCGGCTTCCGCAAGTTCAATGTGCAAGCCGTGATGAACAATCTGAAGTGGGGCCTCGATCATCGCATCTACGGCGCCGGGTCGAGCAACGGCGGCCAATTGCGGCCCGCCGACGATTCCGACGCCAAGCCGCTCGTGCTGGGCCGCAACGATTTTCGCTTCGATCCGCGCGACGAAGCGCTCGAAATCATTTCCGGCGGGGCGCGGTTCGGCAATTGCTTCAATGATTGGGGCGATCGCTTCTTGTGCGATATCCGTAACCCGGTGGAGCACGTCGTGCTGCCGAGCCGGTATCTGGCGCGGAACCGCTACCTGCGCGTGCCTTCGGCGCTCCATAATGCCGCCGAGGCGGGCGACACGCTGCCGGTCTACCGCGCCAGCCCGCCGGAGGCCTGGCGCACGGTGCGCGCCGAGCGGCTGGCCAACGAGGCCAATCCGCGCACTCCGCGCAGCGAAACTTCGCAAGGCTACGTCACCTCGACCAGCGGGATTACGATCTATCGCGGCGCCGCCTATCCGCGGGAGTTTTACGGCAACGCCTTCGTCGGCGAAGTGGCGAACAACTTGATTCACCGCCAGACAGTTTCCGCCGACGGCGTGACGTTCAAGTCGGTGCGGGCCGATGCCGGGACGGAGTTCGTCCGCTCGACCGACAACTGGTTCCGGCCCGTCAATTTCGTCAACGCCCCCGACGGCACGCTGCACGTCTGCGACATGTATCGCGAGACGATCGAGCATCCCTGGTCGATCCCCGACGACATCAAAGCCCATCTCGACCTGGAAAGCGGCCGCGATCGCGGGCGGATCTATCGGTTGGCGCCGCCGGGGTTCAAACCGCCGCAATTCTTGCCGTTGGGCGAAGCAAGCATCGAACAACTTGTGAAGGAACTGGAACATCCCAATTCGTGGCGCCGCGACACGGCCCACCGGCTGCTGTTCGAGCGGCAAGACCAGGCGGCCGTCGGGCCGCTGCGCAAGTTGCTCGGAGCCAGCCGCTTGCCGCTGGCGCGGCTGCACGCGCTGTGGTCGCTCGAGGGATTAGGCGCCTTGAATACGAGCGATTTGCTCTCCGCCTTGTCCGATGAATCGCCCGGCATTCGCGAACATGCGGTGCGGTTGGCCGAAGGGCGAATGGGCCAATCGCCCGAATTGTTGGATCGCGTTTTGGCGCTGGCCGGCGATCCGCACGTGCGGGTCCGTTTCCAAACGGCTTTTTCGCTCGGCGAAATCGACGACGACCGCGCTACGGCGGCGTTGGCCGAGATTGCGCGGGCCGACGTCGCCGATTCTTGGGTGCGGGCCGCCGTCTTGAGCTCGGCGACGAACCGCGCCAGTGACCTGCTCGCGCGGCTGTTGTCCGATCACGATTTCGCCGGCAATGCCGACGCTTTGCCCTGGACGCGCGAATTAGCTTTTATCATCGGCGCCCAGAACAAGCCCTCGGATGTCCAGGCCGTCCTCCTGGCCGCCGCGCTTGATTCGGCAGCCGACGGGCCGCTGCATATGACGCTGGTCATTGGTCTCGGAGAAGGATTGAAACTCGCCGGCGCGCGGTTGCCGGCCGATAACGGCCTAGTCGCAGTGTTGTTTGAAACCGCGAAGAACGTCGCCCGCGACGAGCAAGCCGATCTCGGCGAGCGGCAAGCGGCGTTGCAATTGCTCGGTTATGGCGAGTTCGGCGCCGCCGAGCCGGCGCTCGTGTCGCTCATCGATGCGCGCCAGCCGCCGCCCGTGCAAATCGCGGCCATCCGCACCTTGTCGGGCTTTCGCGACGCCAAGATCGCCGGGATTTTGCTGGCGCCGTATCGCGGCTTCACCCCGGCTGTGCGCAGCGAGGCGATCGAAGCCCTGTTGGCGCGTCCCGAACGGCTGGGGCCGCTGTTGGACGCCGTCGAATCGCGCCTGGCGGGAGTATCGCAGATTCCACAAAACCGCCGCGCGCTGTTGATGCAACATGCCGACCCGGCGATCCGCGAGCGGGCCGTCAAGCTGTTCTCGGCCGATGCGCCCAGCCCGCGCAAGGAAGTGCTGGCGCGCTACCAGGCGGCCTTGACGATGCCGGCCGATCGCCAGCGAGGGCGCAAAGTGGTCGAGCGCGAATGCCTGACCTGTCACCGCTTGGCCGACAAAGGCTACGAAGTGGGACCAAACCTGTTGACGATCAAGCACCGCACGCCGCAGGAGATCCTGACGCACGTGCTCGACCCGAACCGCGAAGTGCCGCCGAACTTCTTGGAGTACGTCGTGGCGGTCGACGACGGCCGCATTCTCACGGGCGTGATCGCCGAAGAAACGGCCGCCAGCATCACGCTGCGCCGCCCCCAGGGCGAGCAAGAGACGATCTTGCGGCAGAACATCGAAGAGATCTCGAACACCGGCCACTCGCTGATGCCCGAGGGCCTGGAACAAAAAGTCGACCTGCAAGAGATGGCCGATTTGCTGGGGTTTTTGTCGGAGTGGTAATTGGAGGGGTCTCGACCCTCGGACCGAGCGGCCTACAATAAGGCAAGCGCCGATCCACTCGTTGCCCGCCGCCACGGAACCCCTGTTGATGCCCTTCGATTTGCCCCCCCCCAGTGACGAGCGGACGCTGGGCCTGCTATTCAGCGGCGGCTTGGATAGTGCGATCCTGTTGGGCCAAATGCTGGCCAAGGGCTGGCGCGTGCGGCCGTTTTACATTCGCTCCGGCTTATTGTGGCAGCGCGCCGAAGAACGGACCGCCGGCCGTTTTCTTGCAGCGCTGGCCTGCCCCGGCCTCGAACCGCTCGTGACGTTGAGCTTGCCGCTGGCGGACGTGTACCAAAATCATTGGAGCGTGACGGGCGTCGGCGTGCCCGACGCCGCGACTCCGGACGAAGCCGTTTATCTTCCCGGCCGCAATCCGCTGCTCGTCATCAAGGCCGCGCTGTGGTGCCGGCTGAACGGCATCGACGAATTGGCGCTGGCGCCGCTGAACTCGAATCCCTTCGCCGACGCTACGCCTGAGTTTTTTGCGGAGTTCCAGGCCGCGCTCAACCGGGCGACGTTGGGCGACGTGCGATTGATGCGCCCCTTTAGCGAGCTTTCGAAACGCGAAGTCATGGAGCTGGGGCGCGGCTATCCGTTGGAATTGACGTTTTCGTGCATCAACCCCGCCGGCGCCTTGCATTGCGGGGCGTGCAATAAGTGCCACGAGCGGCGCAAGGCGTTTCGGTTGATCGGCGCCGAGGATCCGACGGATTACGCCGGCCGGCCGGATGCGGCGATGTGTTAGCGGTCCTCAAGTCAGTTTTTCCACCGGAAGGTTGCTCGATCCAAATGTTCCGTGTCACGCGCGAAATCGATTTTTGCTACGGCCATCGCTTGTTGAATTACGAAGGCAAGTGCAAGTACTTGCATGGCCACAATGGCCGCGCCGTGATCGCCATCGAGGCGCCCGAGTTGGACCATCGCGGAATGGTGCTCGACTTTTCCGACATCAAGCGCGTGGTCAGCAATTGGATCGACGAGAACCTCGATCACCGCATGCTGTTGCAGCGCAGCGACCCGGCCGTGGCCGCTTTGAGCGAACTGGGGGAGCCGATGTTTTTGATGGATGCCAACCCGACGGCGGAAAACATCGCCAAGCTGATCTTCGACTTCACCGCCGGCCAGGGTTTTCCGATCGTCGAGTGCCGGCTGTGGGAAACGCCGCGTTGCTTTGCGACGTATGGGAAATAGGGGGTATTCAGTTTTCAGCGGGCCAAATGCCGCCAAAACTGAACACTGAAAACTGAATGTCCTTCTAAACAAAAACAGTCCGGCAGGCCCGAAGGCCGTGCCGGACCGTTTTCTTCCCTCCCGGGAATTACGGCTTCGAGGCGTTGCCGCCGCGAGCCGTGGAATGAGGATATCGCCCCGAGCGCCAGCGCTTGGGGGCGATCATGGAATTCAAGCTTGCCGGGCCCTTCATCTTTCTACGCAGCCCGACTCGCCGCCTAGCGGCGCGCGAACGGCGCGGAATTCAGGTAAAGCCGGACGTTTGGGCAGGTTCCCCCCTGGTCCTCGAACGCGATGGGTTGCGTTCGCGATCCGGCGGCAAAAGTGCTATCGGCAGGAGCCGCAACGACACTTTCGGGCAGTTTCCGTCTTGTGCGGCTTTTGTGGTTTGGAGAGACTACGCCACGTTTTTCTCGCGTTTAGGCTCATCAAGTTTAACGGTTAGGCCGATTTTTAGGACCGCGGTGGCTTGCGCGCCGCCGGCTCCGCCGGCCCGTTGCGTTCCGCCGCCGCTGTCTCGAACTTGTTTCGGGGAAAGGAATCCGTCGTGTCCAAAGCCAATCGTATTTCCCTGGCCATCATGCGCTCGTCGCTGTTGTGGGGTCTGTTGGCCAGCTTGGCCTTCTTCGCCCCCATTCAGACCGGTCGCTGGAAGGACGAATTCGTCCTTCGCTATTTCGCCGGCCACTGGGTGGAATACATCGAAACGGCGATGTTTTTCGTCGGGCTGGCCGGGCTGATTCTCAAGGCGCTCGACGTGCTGAGGCAACGCGGGAGCTTGAACCGCGTCAAGCTTCCCCCGGCCGCCGACAGGCCCTTGCCGCCCAGCGAGGCCAAGCCTTTGTTGACGGCCTTGCAGGCGACCCCGGAGCATCAGCGCGACGACTATTTGCCGCGCCGCTTGCGCGAGGCCCTGCAGTCGGTGTTGTTCTCCGGCTCCGCCGACAAGCTCGGCGACGAACTCAAATACCTTTCCGAAACCGACGCCGCGCGGGCTCACGGCAGCTACGCCTTGCTGCGAATCATCATCTGGGCGATCCCCATCCTCGGCTTCTTGGGCACGGTTATCGGCATCACCATGGCCATCGCCAGCCTCAATCCGCAAGCCCTCGAAGACTCGCTGCCCACGGTCACCGGCGGCCTCGGCGTGGCTTTCGACACCACGGCCTTGGCGTTGGGGCTGTCGATGGTGCTGATGTTCGTGCAGTTTTTCGTCGACCGCATGGAAGGCGGTTTGTTGTCGGCCGTCGATGCGCGCGCGGCCGAAGAACTCGGCGGCCGCTTCGAACAGTTGGGCGCCGGCGACGACCCTCAAGTGGCTGTCGTGCGGCGGATTGCCGACGCCGTCATCAAATCGACCGAGGCACTCGTCGAACGGCAGGCCGAAGTCTGGCAGCGCACGATCGACGCGGCCCAAAAGCGCTGGAGCGAACTGGCCGCCAGCAGCGGCAAACAGCTCGAAGCGGCCCTCTCGGGAGCGCTGGCCCAAAGCATCGTGGCCCATGCCGAGCGCCTGGCGGCTTCGTCGGAAGCGACGGCGGAGCAGAACCGGCGAAATTGGAGCCGCTTGCAGCAGACCTTGGCCGACAACACCGAAAAGGTCAAGGCCCAGCAGGCCGAGCTCGTGCGCCAAGGCGATGTCTTGCTGCGCGTCGTCGAGGCGAGCGGCCACGTCACGAAGCTCGAAACGGCCCTCAACAGCAACCTCTCGGCCTTGGCCGGCGCGCAGCACTTCGAGGAGACCGTGCTCAACCTCGCCGCCGCAATCCATCTGCTAAACGCCCGGCTGGGCCAGGTTTCTGCGGCGCCGCACATCGATCTTAAACCTTCTCCCTCCGCCGGCAGGGCTGCATGAAACGGCGCGGACAGCCACAATCGGGCGCCGCCGGCGTTTCGTTGTTTCCCTTCCTGGCGGTGCTGCTGTGTACGATGGGCGCCCTGATCGTGGTGCTCGTCGTGATCGCGCGCCAGGCTCGCTTGCAGTTGGCCGAAGGCGACGCGGTCGGCGCGCCGTCGCCCGTTCGCGAAGAGTTGGAATCGCAGCAGGCCGATCTGCAATGGCGCATCGAGGTTTTGGGGGAATCGCGGTCCAGAACTCGGGAGCAACTCGAGGGCCAGCGCGCCGAGTTGAGCCACCTCGAAGACCATGCCCGCCGGCTCCAGAATCAACTGGAAGAACTTGACGGCGCACGGCGGCAATTCGACCAATTGGCTGCCGGCGGCGAGTTGGAAGGCGACCGGTTGAAACGCGAAATCGAACGCATCGAAAAGAAGATCTCCGACAAGCAAAAGGAACTCGACAAGGCGATCAAGAAGGCCGGCAGCGGGGGCGATTCCTACGCCGTAGTCGCCTATCACGGGCCGAACGAAACCCGGCGCCGTCCGATCTACATCGAGTGCCGCCGCGAGGGCGTTATTTTTCAACCCGAGGGATTGGTTCTCACCGAGCGCGACTTCGAGGGCAATCTCGGCCCCAGCAGTCCGATGAGCTGCGCGCTGCGAGCGGCCCGAGAGTATCTGGCCCGCAACCAGTTGCCCGGCGAGGAAGGAACGCCCTATCCCTTGTTGTTGGTCCGGCCCGACGGGATCGCCGCTTATGAGGCCGCCCATGTAACCTTGGTGGAGTCAGGCTCGGAGTTCGGATATGAATTGGTCGGGCAGGACTGGCCGCTCGAATTTCCGCCGACCGATCCGCGGTTGACGCTGGCCATGCGGCGGGCGATCGGCGAAGGACGGTTGCGGCAAGCCTATTTGGCGCGGGCCGCCCCGCAGTTGAGAGAATCGGGCCCTCACGCCACGTTTCGCGCCTCGCCGCGCGGCGGACTGATGCGCGACGACGGCCAGCCCATCGGCGGCGGCTCGCACTCGGGCACGCACGGCCGCAGGGGCGGCAGGCCCTCGTGGGCCAACGGAGGACAAGGAGACCGCTACGCCGGAACCGGCGTCGGGACCGGGGGGGGAACGGTCGGCGACCGTGCGAAGCCGCCGCAGAACCGCGGCGGCAACCCGTACCGCGCCGCACTGGCCAGCCAGACGCAGGCCGCCGGTGGCGCCGCCGCTTCGAGCGCGGGTGGCGAAGGGGCCGGCGGCCTCGCGGGCGGCAACGCCGGAGCGACAGGTTCCGCGTGCGAGACGCCCGTGCCGGGAGGCACAGGCGCGCGGGGCGAGGGCGTGCTGGGGATTGGGGCTGGCGATTTTGCCGCCGGACAACTCAACGCCGCCCTCGACAGTCCGACCGGCATGTTGGTTCGAGCGGCCAACGCCAAGCGCGGCGCCAGCGGCGGCGCGCAAGGGCCGGGCGATACAATGTCCGGCTTGGGCGGGGGTTCGTCCACGATTCCCTCCGGCAATTTGGCGAGCGCGGCAGGCGCCGGCAATCAACTTGGCAAGACAAGGGGCGCGAACGGCAATGGCGCGGGGAGCCTCGGCCGAAATGGCAATTCCGGCGGAATCGGCGGCGCCGGCGGCAAGTCTGGCGGGACGGGACGGGGCTGGGAGGCCGGGCAAGATAAAGTGGCCGCCGTCGCCGCGGGCCTGGGCGGCAGCGAAGGACTCGGAGGCGAAGGACTCCGTAGCGGGGCCAAGGGCGGCGCCGAAAACGGAAATGGCCCCGGCGCCGCGGGCGCGAGCGGCCGGGGACCAATCGGAAAGAACGCAGGCGGCGGCCCACGCGATACAACGACGGCGCAGAAAGACCGCAACGGCGGCGGTCCAGACCTCGGGCCCGCCTCGCACCTGATCGGCGCTTCGGATGCGCTCGGGGGCAAAGATGGGCCGCCAACCGGCGCGGGGGGATCCGGAGCAACAGGAGACGCCGCATCGGGCAATGCCGCTTCAGGCAATGCGGCCTCGGGTAATGCCGCGACCGGCACGGCGGGCGCCGCCACGGCTAAGCAATTGGCATCAAGCGGCTCGGCCAAGTCGGGCTCTTCCGCGAACGGCAGTCGTGCAGGGACGGCAAGCAACGGCAGCGGCAGTCGCGGTCAGGGCGGCGCCGCGGGCAGCACGACCGCAGGCGGCGGCGGGGGAGGAGGAGGCAGCGGCGGCCAACCGCAGCAACCGATGATGGGCATGCCGGGAATTCCAAACATGACGCTCGGCCAACAGCAGGCGCAGCAGCAAAGCATCGCCTCGAAACGGGGCGAGAAGAATTGGGCCAACCCCGCGGCCAACCGTTCGTCGTTCCCGGTCACGCGGCCGATCAAAATCGTGTGCGACGCCGACCATTTGACCTTGCTGCCTGAAGGACGCAGCCGCCGCGGCTTCAAAGTGATCGAGCTGGGCGAGCACAGCGAAGACGGAGTGCGCGAATTGGTCACCTCGGTTTGGGACCGCATCGATACTTGGGGCGTCGCGGGACAAGGCATGTACTGGCGACCCGAGCTGATCATGGAGGTCGAGCCGGGCGGCGAGCGGCGCTTCAACGAATTGAAGTCGCTCATGGCCGACAGCGGGCTCGACGTTCGCGGACGTCCGCGGCAAGGGCCGGTCATCAAGTATCCGCGGACAAAAACGCCGAATTAGGGCGAACGCTCCCATTCCCTGTCGCCTGTCACCTATAACCTGCAACTCAAGCCGCCATGCCTCGTCTCATTCGACAAGACGCCGAAGCCGTCGGCAGCGATTCTTTTCTCGACGTGGTGACGAACATCGTGGGGATCTTGATCATCCTCGTGATGGTCGTCGGAATCCGCGTCAAGCACGCCCCGGCCAAGCCGGCGGGGCCGGCCTGGGACGAAGCCCAAGCGCGGGCCGAAGTCGAGCGGCTGCAATCGGAGGCCGGCTCGCTCGAACGCGACGTGCGCAAGACCGAAGAGCAAATCCAGGCGCTGGCCGCGACGGCCCAGGGCCGGTTTCAAGAGCGGAGCACGTTGGCTTATCTGATCGCCGAACGCGAGCGAGAGCTGGGCGCCGCGCGCAAATCCCTCGACGAAAAGAACCGGCACGCCTTCGACCTGCGCCGCGCGCGCGCGAAGGCCGATCTCGATTTGGCGCGCGTCGAGCGCGAGGCCGGCGAAGCCGGAGCGATCGCTGAGAAGGCCAAAAAGCCGATCCAGATTCAGAGCCGTCCGACGCCGATCAGCCACACGGTGTTCGGCAACGAGGTCCATTTTCGATTGCTCGGCGGCCGAATTGCCTATGTGCCGATCGACGAAATCGGCGACCTTTGCAGGCAAGACGTGGAGAGCAAAATCCACCGTCTCAACAGCGTCGACGAGTTTTCCGGCACGATGGGGCCGATCCACGGATTCCGAGGGCTTTACGAGGTGCGGCGAATCGACATCGGCGGTGGCGCGAGCAGCGTGTATTTTGGCGTGCAATTCGCTCCTCTTGCCGAAGATCTGGGCGAGCCGGTCGCCGACGCCCTGAAGGGAAATTCCGATTTTCGCTGGCGGCTCGGCAATTTCAGTTCGCGCCGCACGACGGTCACGTTGTGGACCTACCCGGACAGCTTCACGGATTACTCGACGGTCAAGGAGGAGTTGTACCAGCTTGGCTTCGGGGTCGCCGCCCGCCCGATGGAAGAAGGCATCTTGATCGGCGGCTCGACCGACGGCACGCACTCGTCCGCGCAATAAAGCCCAATCGGCCCCCAGAGGCCGCCGCCAGCGCCCGCCGGTCTGGCGATCGGCGACCCAACGGCTATCATGGCGCAACGTATTGCGTGTTTCGCGCGGCCGCGGCGAGGCGTCTACGATGTCCTATCGGTTGAAGCTCGGCAAATCGCTGAAGGCGGGCGTCGGCAAGGTCGCCCGCAAACAGCTCGAAGGGGCCTTACGAGGTCTGGAGACCGACGCCGCGCAGCGCGCAGACGCCGTTCACGACATTCGCCTTCATCTGAAAAAGCTGCGCGCCGTGCTGCGGCTGGTCCGCGGCGAGCTTGGCGGCGATTACCAACGGGAAAACGCCTGCTTTCGCGAGGCGGGACACGCGTTATCGGGACCACGCGACGCCCAAGCCGCGTTGAAACAGCTAGGCGAACTGGCGCAGCGCACCCGCCAACAGCACGGCGACGACGCTTCGCTCCGCGATGCGTTGGAGCTGTTGCGCCGCCGGCTGACCGAAAATCAATGCGCGCTGGATGGACCCTCGACGACGGAGTTGTGGGGCCGGATTGCCGATGCGCTGCGCTCGGCGACGGAGCGCGTCGAGTCGTGGTCGGACAAGGTTCGCGGCTTCGAAAGCATCGCCGCCGGGCTGGAAAACACCTATCGGCGCGGTCGGCGAGCGATGATCGCCGCGCTCCGCGATCCTCGCCCGGAAACGCTGCACGAATGGCGGAAGCAGGCGAAGTACCATCGCTACCAAATCAACTTGATGGAAGACGCCTGGCCCGAGTTGATGAAATGTCGAACTGCGTCGCTCAAGCGGCTTTCCGACCTGCTGGGCGACGACCACGATCTCGTCGTACTCGGCGAGTCGGCGCGCAACCAACTTGCCGACCACGACGCTCTGCCGCGGTGCATCGAACTCGTCGATC
>DATNEC010000678.1:0-10883 GCA_035606815.1 Pirellulales bacterium | reverse complement strand
GCACATATCGTAAATCGTCAGCGCCGCCATGCTGACGGCCACGAGCGCTTCCATTTCAATTCCGGTGCGGGCCGTGACCCGCGCCGTGGCTTCGATCGCCACGACGCAGTCATCGGCGAAGGAAAACGAGATTTCCGCCGCATCCAGAGGCAGCGAATGACAAAGCGGTATCAAATTGCCGGTTTGTTTGGCGGCCATGATCCCGGCCAAGCGCGCCACTTCCAGTACGTCGCCCTTCGCCAAGCGCCGATCGCGAATCAGGGCCAATGTCGCCGGCGCCATGCGAATTCGCGCCGAGGCGCGGGCCATCCGGGCCGTGACCGGCTTGGCGCCGACGTCGACCATGCGGCTGGCGCCTTCTTCGTCGAAATGGCTGAGTTCGCTCATGGGGATGCCTGAACCCAACGGCCCGCGTACAAAAAACGTGCCATCATTCTAGGAGGGCCTGTTAAACCGTCGAGGGGCGCCGACGTTTTCGTCGAACCGATCGCCAGCCATATATCGACGCCCATTGATCCGAAAGGCGGCGCCGGGCGTCTTTAAGAGGAAAACCGCAGTTCAACGGCTGGCTTAACGCGGGCTTGGGCGAAGGGGCGGCCCGCAAGAGTAGGACGGACTTTCCGGTCCATCGCCGTCGAACCGTAGGACGGACTTCCAAGTCCGTCGCTGCCGAAGCGTAGGGCCAACTTCCAAGTCCGTTGCCGACAAGCGACGGACCAGGAGGTCCGTCCTACGGGAGTGCTTGGCGAGCAATCGCCGGCGAGCAAGCGATGGGGGGCCAGCCGGGCCCGGGATGCCCAGCTTGCCCGCGGCCGAGTCGTTCGGCCGCCCCATCTATCCGGCGAAACCGCCGCGGGGGTCTAACCGCGGCGGGTTGATTTCGAAAGAGGTGATGCTGGGCGTCGGCGAGTGGCGATTTTCTAGCGGACCAGTTCTTTGCGGGCGCCAATCAACGTCCGCAGACGCTCGGCCAGCAAAGCGGAGTCGAACGGCTTCTTGAACGTCTCATTGATCGTCGAGCGATCGAAACTGTTCGAGTTGCCGTCGTCGGGCAACAGCGCGATCAGGATCGTTTCGGCGTACTCGGTGTTGCGTCGCAGATTTTGGCAAATCTGCAAGGCTTCGGTGCGGCCGATCGAGAAATCGACGATAATGGCGTCCGGGTGGAAGCTTTCGGCCTGAATGCCCGCTTCGAACCCGCTCGCGGCGACGGCCAATTTGAAGGACCGTTCCGAGGGCAGTTCTCGCTTCAGGCTTTCGATCAAGACCTGGTCCTGACCGACGACCAGCACCTTGGCCATTGCTTCGTCTTCCAGATCGCCCAACGGCATGCCGTGTTCTTTCAGGAAGCGAATCAGGTACTCGCGCGGAATTCGGCGGTCCTGAGATCCGGGAATGCGATAACCTTTCAGCCGGCCGGAATCAAACCATTTGCTGACGGTGCGCGGGGCCACCTTACAGATCTTGGCGACCTGTCCAGTTGTGAAGACCTTCATCGCAGGCTCTCCAATTACTTTCGCGTTGGTTTGGAAGTTTGCTCTGGCAAGGGAACCAGTCCCACATGCAGAGCTTTGTTTGCCCCTGTTTGCGGAAGCGCGGTTGGTTCTCGCGATCCTTCGTGCCGGCTGTGGGTTATCAACCAGCCCGCCGCAAACATCTGGGTCGGGGCGTCAACATTCTGTTTTCGTTTCGCTCTCGGCGGCGATCAGCTCCCTCTGAAAAGCGGCCGTACAACTCTCATCGGCAAGCTGGGCATTCGGAAGTCAGTGAAAATCCGTAACATAGATAAGCCGCGCTTTTATCGGCTTCCTGCGGATGATCAATCGACCTCCTGGCGTCCTTGACTCGGCGAGCCGCGGGCAGCGAGGGAAAGCAAGCGGACGGCATGACCGGCGAAATCATCGCCGGCGACCGGTTCCAGGCGTGGCCTTTGGGCAGGTTCCCCCCTGCGGCTTGCGGCAACTCCGGCGTGTTCGCGTCGAACGGCCGTCGTTGTACAAGCCTTCCGAAAGGTAGTTTCGATTCGCGCTGGGGTGCGACTTTAGAAACTTTTCCCAGTCGTAACGCTCTCGCCGGTCGATCGGCTGATGAGGAAGCCGGAAATCGTGGCGGTTTCAGAAACCGTAGCGGTCCCGATGAAAAATTCCCCTACGGCTGACATGATCGGCTGGAGCGCTTTCGCCTCGAAGCGATGCGCCGGTAAATTGCACGAATTCTTCTCATTGTACCGCAACGAACAATTATACCGGCGCGGGGAAGCCTAGGCGGCCTGCGTGCCGTCGCCGGCCGGGCCTTGTTCGTCGGGCAGGCGGATCTCGCCGTTGTCGCTCACGTCTTCGAAGCGCACGGAAACGCGCTTCGACACGCCCGACTCCTGCATCGTCACGCCATACAGCGTCGTGGCGCAGGTCATGGTCTTCTTCGAGTGGGTCACGACGATGAATTGCGTCCAAGCCAGGAATTCTTGCAAGACGCCGATGAACCGTTCGATATTCGCCTCGTCGAGCGCCGCATCGACTTCGTCCAGCACGCAAAAAGGGCTGGGCCGGTACTGAAAAATGGCCAACAACAAGGCCACGCAGGTCAGCGTCTTTTCGCCGCCGCTCAACAGCGAAATGCTCCGCGGCTCCTTGCCGGGCGGGCGGGCCACGATCTCGATGCCGCTGTCGAGAATATCGACCCCCGCGTCCAGCACGATGTCGGCGTGGCCGCCGCCGAACAGCTTGCGGAACAACTGCTGGAAGTTCCCTTTGACCGCCTCCAGCGTCTCGGCGAACAGCCGCCGGCTATCGGCGTTGATCTTGTTGATGATCTGAACCAGCGAATCTTTGGCCCGCGTCAGGTCGTCGAACTGGCTCGACAGTTTGGCGAAGCGGGATTCCAGGTCTTCCAATTCGGCCAGGGCGTCGAGGTTCACATTGCCGATATTGTTAAGCTTGCGGCGCAGTTCGGCGATTTCGTGGTCGACCTCTTCGCGGCGGTGCAGTTCCTCGTCGCTGGGCGCCTGGTCCCATTCGGCCAGCTCGATCTGGTAATCGTCGCGCAAGCGGTCGGCCATCGCGCCGCGTTCGTGGCGGATTTCGTTGGCGGCCAGTTCCTTGGCATGCTGCTGCTCTTCGAGTTTTCTCGCCGCCACGCGCACGGCCTGGGCGTCGGCCACGAGCCCGGCGCGGCGGGCGCGCTGCACGTCGCGCCGCTCGATGGTCGCGGCCGTGTGGCGGGCCAAAGCCTCTTTGCGGAGATAAAGGCCGGCGACGTGCGACTCCGCGTCGAGAATATTCGCCTGCGCCCGCGTCGCCCGGCGGCGCGATTGGACGAGTTGTTCGCGGCACTCGGCGAGCGAGCGGCGGCGCTCCTGCCGGTCTTGTTCGAACTGATCGCGTCGCGTGAGCAGGCTGGTCAGCCGCTCTTCGCTCTTGGCCAATTCGACCTTGCCGGCCGTCACTTCGCGCTGAATCCGCGCGCGGCTGCGCTCGATATCGGCCATGCGAGCGGCGACCGCGGCGCCGGTCGTTTCCGACTCTCCCAGACGTTCTTGCGCCGCTTCGAGCCGCTGGCGCACGGTCGCCAGGGTTTGCGAATTCTGGGCCAGGCGGTCGTCCGCCGCGTGCCGCTCGGCGTCCAGCCGCGAGAACCGCTCGGTCAATTGCTCCCAGCGGCTTTCGGCCGCATTCAGTCGCAAACGGTGCTCGGCGAGCGCATCGAGGGCCTGTTGATGCTCTCCGGCGAGCGTCTCGACGCGCTGGTCTTCGAAGGTCGCCTGTCGTTCGAGTTCGAGGGTCTGATCGGCCGCCGCGGCGATTTCGCCGGTCAAGGCGTCGATCCGCAGCTTCAAGGCCCTCGACTCGCTCCGCCGCGAGATCAGCCCCGCCGCGGCATGGCGAGGTCCGACCGTTAGGGCGCCGTCGGGGGAGAGCAGTTCGCCCGACAAGGTAATCAACGTCAGGCCGCGGCCGACCGTTTGCGCCAGGCTGCGGGCATGGGCCAAGGTCTCGACGACCCAAATCCGACTGAACAGCCGTTCGACCAAGGGGACCAAGGGCGCCGCGGCTTCGACGAAGTGGTCGGCCCGGCCGCGCACGCCCGGTTGTCCGGAGAGGTCGGGCGATTGCTCCCAGCGGCGCAGCCCGCCGTCGGCGGCCGAAATAAAGCCCACCCGTCCGGCAAACCGGCGAGATTCTTCGGCCAGCAACGCGGGCCAGTCGGCGTTTTCCGGTTCGATGACGAAATACTGGGTCCGGTCGCCCAGGGCCAACTCGATGAGCGGCGCCATTTCGACGCTGACTTGCAGCAAATCCGCCACCAGGCCGCGCACGTGCCGAAACAATCCTTCGCTATCGCCCTCGATGCGAGCCAGCACCTCTTTCACGCCCGCTTCGAGGCCCTCGTGGCGCTGCTCCAACTCATCGAGCAGCGACGCTCGCTCGGTCATTCCGCTATGTCGTTGCCGCAAGCCGCCGAGTTCCTGCTGCAATGCCGCCTGCCGCTCGCGCAGCTCGGCCGCGCGCCGGCCAGCGGCCGACAATTGATTGGCCCGCTCTTCGGCCGCCGACGTTAAATCCCGCTGCCGCTCGGCGAGCCGTTCGCGCTCGCCGGCCAGAGCCTCGCGGGCGATTTGCAATTCGTCGCCTTCTCTTTGGCCCTCGGCCAAAATGGCCCGGGCCGACTCGCACTGAGACGAGAGCGCGGCGGCCTCGGTTTCCAGCGCCGCCGCCACGCGGGTCGCTTCCAAGGCCACGGCGCGGCGGTCTTCGTATTCCGCCCGCAAAACATCGAGATTCGCCGACAGCTCGCCCAGGCTTTCCTCGGCGACGGCCAACTGGCGCCGCTCGGCCGCGTGCGCCTCTTCGGCTTGGGAGACGGCGGTCGCGGTTTCCTGAAGCTGCTGCTGCAAGTCGCCGGCGCGGATGCTCGACGCAGCCAACTGCCGCAGAGAGCGGCTGGTTTCCTCTTCGGCGTCGCGCGAGCGGGTCCGCTCGTGGTCGATCGAGGCCTCGTATTTGGCGATCCGCTCGCGGTTTTCGGACACCTGCGATTCGATTTCGCGGATCGCGTCTGCGGAATCGGCGGCCGCGGTTTCCAATTCCGAGGCCTGCGCCTCGAGCGATTCGGCTTCGACGGTCGCGGCGCCGTGTCGCTCGGCAAGCTCGGTCCGTTGCTGCTCCAGGGCCGCCAACCGCTCGCTCAGCCGTCGCCAATCGGCCAGGCCGACTTGCGTGCGCAGCTCTTGCAGCCGGTCGGCGTGCTCCTTGTAGCGGCGGGCCTTCGAGGCCTGCAGCCGCACGCTGCGCAGCCGGTTCTCGACTTCGTCGACGATGTCCGAGAGGCGCGTCAGATTTTGCTCGACCCGCTCCAGGCGCCGCAGCGACTCGATTTTCTTGGCCTTGAAACGGCCGATGCCCGCAGCCTCTTCGAACAGCGCGCGGCGGTCTCGCGGCGAGGCCTGCAGCATGACGTCGACCTTGCCCTGTTCGATGATGCTATAGGCCTCCGTGCCAACGCCGGTGCCCGAGAGCAGATCGCGGATATCGCGCAACCGGCAAGGCTGGCGATTGATGAGGTATTCGCCTTCGCCGCTGCGATAGACGCGGCGGGTGATGTGGACCTCCGGGGCGTCGACGGCCAACACCCCTTCGGCATTGTCGAACATCAACGTGGCTTCGGCTGCATTGACCGGCTGCCGGCTGCCCGAGCCGTTGAAGATGATGTCGGCCATCTCCTTGCCGCGCAAGCTCTTAACGCTTTGCTCGCCGAGCACCCACTTGATCGCATCGACGACGTTCGACTTGCCCGAACCATTCGGCCCCACCACGGAGGTGATGCCGCGCGAGAATTCGAAGCGGGTCTTGTCGGCAAAGCTCTTGAAGCCGGCAAGTTCCAGGGCCTTTAGCATACGCAAAACTGAACACTGAACACGGAAAACCGCCTAATCGCTTCCCGTTATTTTATCCAATAGCGAGCGCTTCGGCGGCTCATTTTCCTCGTTGCGGCGGCGTTTTTTTCGCCGGCTGCCGTCGTCGGACTTCGAGATGCGGCTGGAGAAGAGTCCCGGCAGCGGATTGGCGACGACGAAGTCTTTGCCGTCGTCTTCCGATTCGCCGTCCTCGCGCCGGCGATCATACCACCGCCCCCCCTGAGGCAGGGCGTCGATCTCGAAACGGCTTTCCAGGGCCTGTTGGGCCTTGGCCTGTTGCAGGGCCTGGAACACATCGGGATACGTTCCGCCCAAGTCCACGACCGTGCGGATCACTTCATCCAGTTTTCTCGAAACCACGCGCTTCTGGTCCTGTTCCTTGATGCCGAAGCGGCTCACCGTCACCTCGTCGCCGCCGTGCGAGATGACCTGGATGTGCTTGCCCGCGTCGAGCACGAAGGGGGTCTTCAACTGCTGGTAGGGTCCGAACAGCACCACTTCGGCCCGGTAGCTGCGAGTCAGGTGGACCATCGGCGGTCCCTTGGACTCGATCAAGTGGTAGCTGAATTGATCGTTCAGGTTTTCGCCTTGCACCAAAGCGTCGCGAGTGTTCATGGCCCACAGAGCGCGGAAGGCGCCATAGCGGGTTTCGGCGCTGCTCGCGTCGAGCAATTCCTTCAAGGCGGCGCGCGCCTCGTAGTCGTCCATGGCGCTGAGCGCGGTAAGGGCATAGGCCCGGAACGCCCGCTCCTGGCGCGCGGCTGCCGCCAGCGGGGCGACGGCCTCGGTCTGGTCGAGATAAGCCAAGGCCTCCGCGGAGTAAAATCGCACTTCTTCGTTGTCGGCCTTGATGCCTTTGGTCAGCGACTTGACAGCCTCTTTCCCAATGGCTTCCAGCCGCAGCGCGGCGTTGGCCGAGGTGATCGGATCGAGCAGCATCCGCTCCAAGAGCGCCAGCCGGGCCAGGCGCTCCGCGGGCGTCTCTCGCAGCGCCAGCGATCGCACCACGCGAATGTAACGCTCGACGTTGTCTTTGTATCGCGGATGGACCGCCAACTGGATGAACTTGTCGTTTTCCGGAGTGGCCACGCCTTGCTTGACGCCGGTCGAAAAGCGGTGGAAGCGCGCATTGACGGCATTGCCCAACTGATTGCTGGCCATCACGTTCTGAAAGCCGTCTCGGAGGACCAGGCCCAATTTTCGCGTCTCGCGGCATACGCCGCCGCCCAGGATTCGGCCCCGCAGCAGCTTCATGCGGTCGGCGTCGCCGTCGGCGGCCGGGTCGACCAAAATCGGCCCTTCGGCCAGCGCCAAGCCGCTGCCCTCGCGGATTTGTCCTTCGAGCACGGCCATGTCCTTCAAGCGGCTTTGCAGCAGCCAGCCGCCGCGAAGGCTGGCGGCGTCGCTTTGGGCCAAGGCCCGGACTTCGACATCGAAATGGTCGCCCTTTTGAATGCCCGGCCGCAAGTAGGCCCGCACCAGCACGATTTCGGTGTCTGGCGAACTGAGGATCTGCTGCGGGTTTTGCACCCCGCGCTTCTTCATCTCGTCGAGCAACAGCGACTTCTGCGCCGAGGGCTGCGGATCGCTGCCCGTGCCCTCCAACCCGGTAACCAAGCCGATCGCTTCGACTTGATACGCGTTGAGGCCGATCGGCATAGCGATGTCGCCGACCAGCTTGGTGTCGGAGCCGGGCACGTGCTCTTCGGGGCTTTGCGAGCGGAGAATCGACGTCGCCGAGCAGCCGGCGCCGATGCTCAATCCGCTGAACAACATGCCGCCGATCGAAAACTTGAGAAACAATCGCCGGTCGAGGTGCTCTACGTCGAGTTCGAGCCGCTTCTGACTTGGCATCATGCCGCTGGCGCTCCGTGCAACAAGCAGCCGCGCGCCGGCCCTACAATCGGCCGGTCGGCGCGCGATGCGCAGACGACACCCGATCGGGCTCAGGCGTTAGGTCGCCACGAAAAAGAATTGAAGAAAGAAAGGTAGACCGGCGGGACGATAGTAGGTCGCCCCGGGGGGGTCAAGAGGAGTTTTTGATTTCGCCGGAACGGTCTTGCAGCTTTCGTAGAAGCGGCATCTTGCCGCTTTCCAATCACGGCGGATCGTAGCCGCCGGGATGAAACGGATGGCAACGGCAGATGCGCAGCACCCCGCGAAAGGCGCCGCGGACGGCCCCATGCTTGCGAACGGCCCCGATGAAGTAGTTGCTGCAACTCGGCGTGAAGCGGCACTGCCGGCCGATGATCGGGCTGAGCGTATATTGGTAAACCCGCACCAAGCCGATCAATGCGAGGCTGGGCAAGGCGGCCAGGTTGCGTAGCCAGCGGTTCATGGGCGTCGCCGCGGGTTGCGTTGCAACTTGCCCAGCGCCCGCTGCGCCAGGACCGGCAGCGATTCGAGCAGCCGGGCCAATCGAGGCTCGACGCCTTGCCGAGGTATTACCACCAGGTCGATTCCCGGCGGCAATTCGCCTCTGCGGAGCCGGAAGGCTTCGCGCAGCAATCGCTTCCAGCGGTTGCGCACGACGGCGCCTCCGACCTTGCGAGACACCGACAGCCCCAGCCGCGGATAGCCCAAGCCATTCTCGCAACCGTGAACCACGAGGGAATCGTCCGAAACGACGCACCGGCGACGATAGGCGCGCTGGAAATCGGCGCCGCGACGAATTCGACATTGTCGCGGAAAGGCGAACCCGGCCGGCGGCTTGTCAGCCGTCGGGTCCGTCGGCGTCGGGTTGTCGGCCGGATTCGGGCTCGTCACGATCGCCGTTCGCTTGGTCGGACCCAGAAGGGTTGGGTTCAGAAGGAGTGAGGGGTTTGGCGTACCAGCGATCTTCGTGGATCCGGCTGGGCGGCAACGGAGTTCGGGCGACGCGACGTGCGTATCGCCCGCCCATCACGATCATCGTCATCAGCCCAATCCCGAGCACGACGAGGGCCAATAAGGCCATCATCAGTTTAACTCCGACCACCGGCTGGATGGCAATTACCATCGGAGTTCTTTGCGGGGCTGCATGGGGTGGCTGGCGTCGATTTTGCGAATGGCTTCAAGGCTCGGCTCATCGAGCTTGGCCGGCAGCACGACCTGCAACTCGGCGTACAAATCGCCCGGCGGCTTGCCAGGCGGCGATACGCCGTGCCCTTTGACGCGCAGTTTCTTGCCGCTCGACGCTCCGGGCGGGATGCGCAAGGAAACGGTCCCTTTCGGCGTCGGCACGTCAACCGTGGCGCCTTCGGCGGCTTCTCGCAAGCTGACCGGGACGCGAACGTACAGATGATCTCCGCGGCGCGTGAACCACGGATGGGCGCCGACGCGAACCGTGAGCAGGATATCGCCCCGCTCTCCGCCCGGGCCGACTTCGCCCTGGCCTCGCAGGCGAATCTTCTTGCCGTCGTCGATGCCGGCGGGGATTTTGACGTTGAGCGTCTCGACCTGGCCGGAGGGCCGCGAGATGCTGAGTTGGGTCTCGCCGCCCGTCACGGCGAGATTGAACGGGATTTGGATCTCGCTCTGCAGATCGGCGCACGGCGCACGGCCGGCGGCGCGGCTGCGGCGGTTGGGCCCGCTCGCGGCGCCTCGGCGAAATTGGCCGAACAAGTCGGCGAATCCGCCTCCGCCCTCGCCGCCGCCGAAAATCTGCGAGAAGTCGAATTCCGGGCCGCCGGCGCCTCCCGGCCCTCCCCCGGCGGTCCGCCATTGGGGGCCTGGCTGAGGGCCGCCGCCCATTTGCTCGAACGAACTGCCGTAACGGTTGTACATCTCCCGCTTGCTGGGGTCTTTCAGCACGTCGTAGGCCGCCTGCACGGCCTGAAATTTCTTTTTGGCGGTTTTGTCGTCGGGGTTTACGTCCGGATGGTACTTCCGCGCCAGTTTGGCATAGGCCTTGTCGATGTCGGCCTGCGAGGCGTCGCGATCGAGCCCCAAAGTCTTGTAGTAATCCTCGGCCATGCTGACAGTCGTTCGACCCAAGATGGAACCTTGCACTGCTTCGAACCCAACGGGCATTCTAGGGGGCCGCCGGGTCGGCCAGCAAGGCGTCCTCGCGCGGCGGTAGCGATACCATTTGAACCGGGGTTAATGCCTGAAATTGGCGAACCCGCTGCCCGGCGTGCTAGATTTGGTGGATGCCGTTGCTGCGTCCCAATGGCAATCGGCGTCAAGTCTGGCCGCGGGCCGGTCGCATTTTTGAGAGAAACTCTAATGTCTGCCGCCAAACCGTCCCAAGCTTATCTTCGCCCGCCTCTCGCGAGTTTGATTCTCGCGGGAATGTTGCTGCTGGCAGTAGTCGATCTCGCCCGCGCTTGGCCCGGCGGCGGCGAATTCACGCTGACCGTGCTCGATCCCCAGACCGGCGCGCCGCTGCCCTGCCGGATGCACATCACCAACGAAAAAAACAAGCCGCAGCGCGTCTCGAAGATGCCCTTTTGGCACGACCATTTCGCCTTCCCCGGCACGGTCAAAATCAAGCTGCCCAAGGGCAACTACCAGTTCGTCATCGAGCGCGGCCCGGAGTATCTCGAATGCAGCGGCTATTTCATCATCGAAAACCTCTCGAAGGACTCGAAGGTGGTCGATCTCAAGCGGGCGGTCGACATGGCCGGCGAAGGTTGGTGGTCGGGCGACCTGCACGTCCATCGTCCGGCGAAAGATATCGAATTGCTGATGATGGCCGAAGACCTGCACGTGGCGCCATTGGTGAGTTGGTCGAACGCCAAAACCGAATGGGCCAAGCGCGAACCGCCCCAAGAACACGTCAAGCAGTTCGACGTGAACCGCTATTACGATTTACTGGCCGGCGAGGACGAGCGCGGGGGAAGCGAACTCCTCTTCTTCCGCCTGCCCAAGCCGCTCGACATGTCGAACGCGACGCCCGATTTTCCCTCGTCGATGAAGTTCGTGCTCGCCGCGCGCGAGCAAAATGGGGCCTGGATCGACGCGGCGAAGCCGTTTAGCTGGGATCTGC
>DATNEC010000677.1:0-8483 GCA_035606815.1 Pirellulales bacterium | reverse complement strand
CGATGAGCGTTTTTTCCCAGCGACGTTCCCGCCGATCGCCCCGCACGCCGGAATCGACCGTCGAGTTGGCCGAACGGCTGGCCGACGAATTCGCCCAGCGCTGGTCGCAAGGCGACCGGCCGCGGACCGAAGAGTATCTCGAATGCTATCCGCAGCTCGCCGAACAGCCGGAAGCGGCCTTGGAACTGGTTTGCGAGGAGATCTATCAGCAGCGGCAAACCGGTCGCCCGCCGGCCGCTTCGCATTGGCTCCAGCGCTTTCCTCAATGGCGATCGCAGATCGAAATGCTGCTGGCCTGCGACGCCCTGCTGGAAAGAGAAGGACCGGAGCCGCGATTTCCCAAGCCGCACGAGACGTTCGGCGAGTTTCAACTGTTGGAGCAATTGGGCCGCGGCGGGCACGGCCGCGTCTATCTTGCCCGGCAGTCGTCGCTGGCGGACCGGCCCGTGGCGCTCAAGCTGACGCCGCTGGCCGGCCAGGAGCACATGTCGCTGGCGCGCTTGCAGCACACTTACATCATGCCGCTCTATTGGGCCCAGGACTGTCCAAACGCGGGTCTCCGCGCTTTGTGCATGCCGTTCTTCGGCGGCGCGACGCTGGCTGAATTGCTCGAGCGATTGGCGCCCATCCCTCCGAGCAAGCGCACGGGCGGCGATCTGCTGGCCGCCCTGGCGCAGGCCGCCGCGGGCCAGCGCCTGGCGCCGCCTGTCGAAGGGCCGGCGTGCCGGTTCATGGAGCATGCCTCTTATGTCGAGGCGGTGTGTTCGATCGGCGCCGGCCTCGCCGAGGCGCTCGATTACGCGCATCAGCGCGGCATCGTCCACTACGACCTCAAGCCTTCCAACGTGTTGATTACGGCCGACGGGCAGCCGCTCTTGTTGGATTTTCACCTGGCGCAGCCGCCGCTGGACGCCGGCTCGATGGGCGGCTCGTGGCTGGGCGGCACGCCGCGATACATGGCGCCCGAACATGCCGCGGCGCTCGAAGCGACCGAGGCCCAGCGGCCGATCCCGCAGCACGTCGACGGCCGGGCCGATCTGTTCTCATTGGCCGTGGTGCTTGCTGAAGCTCTGGCCGGCGATTCGCCGCCTGGCGGCGGCTCGGTCGCGCGCTGGCTGCGACGTTCGAACGGCCGCGTGGGCGCGGCCTTGGCCGAGGCGCTGGCCAGGTGTTTGTCGCCCGAACCGCGGCGCCGCTATCCGAGCGCCGCCGCGCTGACGAGCGATTTGCGCCGCCACTTGGCGCATCGCTCCTTGTTACACGTGCCTAATCGCAGCCTGGCCGAGCGCTGGCGGAAATGGCGCCGCCGCCGGCCGTATGCGCTGGCGGCCGTTTTCGTCGCCACGGGCCTGGCTGCCTGGGGATCTGCGGAAATCGGCAACGCTCGGCGGCACGGGCGCGAGGCCGAGCAAGCGCTCGGCGAAGCGCGGTCGGAAATCGAGGCTGGCCGCCTCGACCTGGCGAAGCTGGCGATCGCGCGCGGCGCGAGCTTGGCCGGCGAGGTTCCATGGCGCAACCCGCTCGCGCGAGAATTCGAGGCGGCGCGGCGAGAAGTGGAAGCGGCCGGCGCCGCCCGCGAATTGGGCCAGCTCGTCGAAACGATGCGAGCCCTCTACGGCGCAGACGGCTTACCCTTGGACGACGCCCGCCGGCTCGAAGCGCAGGCGCGGCGAATTTGGGACCAACGAGATTCGATCTCGCGGCGCTTGTCCGGCCCCCAAGGCGGCGCCGCCTCGGAGGCCAAGGGTGAGTTGATCGAGTTGGCGATCCTCTGGTCCGATCTGCACCTGCGTTCAGCGACCCCTTCGCAACGCCGTTCGGCCGCGCGAGATGTCCTGGACGTGCTGCTCGACGCCGAGCGCCTAGCCGGGGCCCGTCGCGTGCTGTGCCGCGCGCAGCAGCAATTCGCGCTCGCCGCGGGGGAAGATGAGCTGGCCGCGCAAGCGGCGGGCAAAGCGGCGGAGCTCGCGCCCGCGTCGGCCTGGGAGCATTACGCGCTGGGCCGGCTAGCGCACGGCGCGGGCAACGCCGAAGAGGCCGACGCCGAATTTCGGGCAGCGCTCGAGCTCGATCCGCAGGGTTTGTGGCCCAATTTCTACCACGCTTGCGCGGCTTACGAACACGGCCGTTACGACGAAGCCGCCACCGCATTCACGGTCTGTCTGGCGCTCGCGCCCCAAGAGGGATGGTGCTACCACAACCGAGGCTTGGCCTATCTCGGGCGGGGCAGCCCCGAATTGGCCCGCCGCGATTTCGACCGCGCGATCGAATTGGAGCCTGGCTCGTCGCGGGCCGCTTTGAGTCGAGGCATGCTGTCATGCCAAGAGGCCCGCTACGACGAGGCGCTGGCCGATTTCCAACTCGCGGAGTCCAGCGGCGCCGATCCGGTCAGCGTTCACTACGCGCGGGCGGCGGCCTACGCGGGACGAGGCGACGTCGCCGCCGCAGTCGCCGAGCTTGACGAACTCTTCCTCCGCGACCCAGGCCACCCGGATGCGCGCAAATTGGCGAAATCGCTGGCCGCCGCGGCCGAATAGTTCCCGCGACGCCGAAAAATCGGAAAAAGCGCGCCCGTTCGACGCGGCCTCTTACGTTTATCTTGCATAGCGTGGGAGCGAGCCTGTCGCCGCGCCCCGTTCACTTCCCCGGAACAATGAGTCATGTTTCGCATCTTCTCGGCCATTGCCGCCGCAGGCGCCATTGCGCGCCGGAATTCGGCCGCCGATTCCCCCCGGCGGCTACGACGAGTCGATCGCCGGCTGCGTCGCTGCCGGCTGGAGGAATGCGAGCGCCGGTTGCTATTGACGTTTCATCTCTGGAAGATCGATCAGGTGTTCTCCAGCGCCGACGGCAAGGCCCAGTTCATCGAGCTGCACGATCCGGCGAACGGCGAGGACCACACGGCCGGGCATTTCATTAGCAGCAACGAGCACAGTTTCACGTTTCCGGCCGATCTGTCAACCGACGCCACAGCCGACAAGCACTTTCTCATCGCCACCGCGAGCTATGCCGCGTTGCCCGGCGCCGTCACGCCCGACTACATCGTTCCCGACAACTTTTTCAATCCGGCCGGCGACGCCTTCGACTACGCCGACGTCGACGCCTTTTCCTTCACCGCCGGGCAATTGCCGACCGATGGCGCCAAGTCCCTGTTTCGCGACGTGAACAGCGGCAACCTTTCGACGGGCCAAAACTCCGAAACGAACCTCGCCGGGCAAACCGCATCGGTCGCCGCCAGCGCCGTGCATGTCAACCTGGCGCCGACGCTCGACGCGATCGCCGATCAGACGCCGATTCTTCCGAACTCCGGCCAGCAGACCGTGAACCTCTCGGGCATTGGGGCGGGGGCCGGCGAGACGCAGCACTTGACGATCACCGCCGTCAGCGACAATGCGGCGCTCGTACCCAACCCCAGCGTGAACTATACCAGCCCGAATTCGACCGGCTCGCTGACCTACACGCCCGTGCCCGGCGCTCAAGGAACCGCGACCATCACGGTGACCGTCAAGGACGACGGCGGCACGGCCAACGGCGGCGTGGATACGACCGTGCGGACCTTCAAGGTCCGCGTGGCGCCGCCCAACCATGCGCCGACGATCGACCCGATCTCCGATCCGTCGCCGTTGCTCGAAGGCGCCTCTCAGCCGACCATCGTCAACCTGACCGGCATTACGGCCGGCCCGGGCGACACGCAAACCATTACCGTGACCGCCTCCTCCGACAATCCCGCGCTCACCGGCAATCCGCAGATCGTCTATTCCAGCCCGAACGCCACGGGCAGCCTGTCGTTCACGCCGCAGCCCGGTTTCTTTGGGACAGCCGCCATCACGGTCACGGTCAAGGACGACGGCGGGACCGCCGGCGGAGGCGTCGATACGGCGACCCGCGTGTTTCATGTCACGGTCACGCACGTCAACCAACCGCCGACGATCGATCCGATTCCCGACCCGCCGCCGATCTTGCCAGGTTCGGGGCAACAGACCATCAATTTGACCGGGATCAGCGGCGGGCCGAACGAAACGCAAAACGTCACGATCACGGCCAGTTCGAGCAACCCGGCGTTGATTCCTGATCCGCAAGTGAATTATGCCAGCCCGAACGCAACCGGGACGCTGGTCTATGCTCCGGTCGCGGGGGCCAAAGGCACGGCCACGATCACCGTGACGTTGAAAGACGATGGCGGAACGGCAAACGGCGGCAACGATACCAAGGTCTTGACGTTCAACGTCACGGTGGGCCTGACCGCCGAGCAGTTTTACGCCCAGCGCTTGATCGAAGATGTGCTGGGCCGCGAACCGAACAACGCCGACCTTCAGCTTTTCAGCGGCCAATTGCAGGGCGGGGCCAGCCGGTCCGACGTGGCCGGCTCGATCCTGAATTCGCCCGAGAGTCTGAAACGGCTGGTTGGCTCGTTCTATCAGCAGTTGCTGGGCCGCGCCGCCGATGACGCCGGAATGGGCCACTGGACCCAGCAGTTGTCGGCCGGCGGCGACGAAAGCGCCGTTGCGGCGGGCATCGCCGCCTCCGATGAGTTCTTCAACCGCGCCGGCGGCGACAACAGTTCGTTTGTCAACTCGCTGTACCACGATCTGCTGGGGCGTCCGGGCGAATCGAGCGGCGTCGCGTTCTGGCAAGGGCTGCTGGGCCAGGGAGTCTCTCGCGGCACGGTGGCCCAGGGCTTTGCCGCCAGCCACGAGTTCCACGGGCTGTTGGTAGACGACCCCGCCGCGCTCCTGGCGAACCTGCAAGGCTGGTATCAGAACTACTTCCGCCGCGCCGCCGACGACGCGGGCCGGGCCTTTTTCGTCAATCAACTGGATGCCGCCACCCCGGCCGGCAAAGTCGAGTTGCAGTTTCTGACCAGCGACGAGTATTTCAACGGAACTGGGTAACGTAGGCAGGCTCATGTCACCCGGAATCGCACTGAATTATCGCTACAATCGTCAAAGTTTGCGCTGCCTTCCATTCGATGAATTCTCATAAGCGCGTCTAGGCTTTTGGCAGGTCGATCGGCCGCGAGGGCCATTGGCCGCGGAGTATGGGGATGCGCGAATTGCCGGCGCAGCGTCAACGAAAACCTGGGGACTTCGGGGTGAATGACCGGCAAAAGAGCGTGTTCTCTGCGGTCTTCGCCGGCATGATGCTGGCGGCGGCGGTGGCTCAGGCGCAAGACGGCCCGAGGGCCGCCCGCTTCGAGCAGGCGGTTTCGCCGTCGGCCGCGCCCCTGCTGCCGCCTCCACCGCTTCCTTCGCCGGCGGAGGCGCTGGCGACCGATGAAACTCCCGCCGCGCCGCTTAGTTCTCGGCGCCAACCGCAGCCGGACGCGCCCAACGCGCTCATCGCATCGCTCCAAGAAGAAGCGAACGCGGAGTCCGCCAAAACCCCGAGCGCCGATGCGCCGAAGCCAAGCCCGTTCGATGCCGCTCTCGTGACGCGGGGCAACGCTGCGTTTCAAAACGCCTGCACGCAGTGTCACGATGCCGAGCGCTCGACGACGAAGACGAAAAGCCTCGCCGGTTGGCGGGCCACCGTGCGACGCATGGCAGGCAAAAGCGGGGCGGACGTTCCGCAGGGTGATTGGGAAGCCATTGCAACCTACCTGGCGTCGCTCAGCGCGCCGGCCGGCGGCGGCAATGGCGCGGCGGATGGAGGCGCCGGGGCGCAGGACACGCTCGCACAGCAATTCGCCCTGTGGGCCACGTTCTCGCCGATGTGGCGAGAGGGCAACGACCACATGGAACTGCCCGGCTTTTTCCCGCTGACCTGGGTGGGAGTCAATTGGCAGAGCAAGGGCGCGCTCAGCGCCCGAGCCACGGCCTGCGTCACCTGCCACAACGAGCCGGGCAACGGCCACCGCATCGAACTGGTCGAAGCGGCGATGCGAATCGATCTCATGCATCTGGCCTGCGGCCGCGACACGCCGGTCAAAGCCGTCGTCGACGCGGGCCGCTTCATCGTCCCCTTCGGCGCCTTCTCTTCGCAGGTCAATCCCGGCGTCTACCGCACGGTGGCCTTGCCGCTGATCTTCACGATGGGCCAGCGCGTGTTTCCCGCCGACATCGGCGATCCCGTTTTGCCAATGCCCTACGCGGACCAGGGCGCCAACCTCAGCACGTCCCTGCCGCTCGGCGAAAAGGGCAACGCCACGTTCGACGCCTATGTCGTCAACGGACTGCGGGGAAATTCGACCGGCATCGATTTTTTCGACAGCCGCAATTACGTCTCGGGCAACAAGGAGCCGGCGGCGGGAACGCGCGTCACGATCGGCAACCAGTTCGTGCGGCTAGGCAGCTCGCTGACCGCCGGCCGTTTCAACGACGACACAGGCTCGGGGCCGCAGCATCAGGGACTGTATTACCGCATCTACGGGTTCGACCTGCAAGCCCGGTACGAAAACCTGCTGCGCTTCCAATTCGAATTCGCCAACCGAGACACCGATCGCGTCGTTTCCCTGCCGGGACAACTCCTGGCGCGCGAACACGTCGGCGGGATGTACCTGGAAGGCGAGGCGCGTTTCAGGAAAAAATCGAAAATCAGCTTCCTGATGCGCTACGACTTGCTCGACCACCGCAGTCCGGTCGCGCCGCCCGGCAGCGTACTTACGACCGGACGTTTCGACGTTCGGCGGACCACCTGGGGCGTGAATTATCAGTTGGCCGGCAGCAGCCTGCTGATGGTGAATTACGAGCGTTGGGTTTTGCCCGGCTCGCTGCCCAATCTGAACGTTTACGGCGTGCGCTGGGCCGCCACGTTCTGATTTCGCACTTTTTGATCTCGGCGCCGCTTTGGAATAACCAACGCCGCTAGGCGCGCGGGCCTAATAGATTGCGGCGGGTGCGGCGCTCGGCGCGCAAACGGGCGCGGCGGCGAGTCTCGCTCGGCTTTTCGTAATATTCCTTGCGTCGCATCTCCTTTTTGATTCCGCTTCGTTCGACCAGTTTTCGGAAACGGCGAACCGCCTCTTGGATCGATTCGCGGTCCCGAACGTTCAACTTGACCACAGTTCCTCCTTTGTTATGTCGCGAAAAAACCCCTTGCCGACTACGGCTTCCTTTTCGAGGCCGCCGGCTATCGTTTTCCATCGGCGGAATCGAATCGGCTAGTGTACACGAACCACCCCCCCATGTCCATCCAAAGACCGCCTCGGGGGATGGCCCAGATTCGCCAATCGCCGTACAATTACTTGGCAACCTGATAGAGCGGCCGATGTGCTCAAGCACAACCCGCTCGACGGCCGATGCCGGGGCTATCACGAAGATAGCCCCACTTTTTGCCCGCGCCCCCCTCGGCGCCGGGCATCGTGTGGCCGGCCGCCTTTCGCGAATGCAGCACGATCGCCCCCCTTATTCCCAGGCAGCACACGCTCACGGACGAAATGCCAAACGCCTGCGAAATCAATCCCGACGTGGGATTCAATGACACAACGCCGCGCGAATTGCGCGACGAAGAGCCGATCAATACGCTCACGCATGGCGTCGGCTGTCTGCTGAGCATCGCGGGGGTGGCTTGGCTGGCTTCGCTGGCACGCGCCCACGGCGATTTTTATCAGCAAATCGGCGTCGCCATCTACGGCGCGTCGCTGGTGGCCGTCTATGCGGCTTCGACGTTGTCGCACCTGTTCCGCCGCCCGCGGCTGCGGCGGCTGTTTCGGATCGTCGACCAGGCTTGTATCTTTCTGCTGATCGCCGGGACGTTCACCCCCCTTTCGCTCACCTACTTGCGCACGGGCTACTGGTGGATTTTATTCGGCCTGGTCTGGACGATCGCCCTGTTCGGCTTCTTCTCGAAGGCGATCTTCGCGCATCGCGTCGAATCGGTTTCGACCGTGCTCCACGTCGCGCTGGGCTGGCTGCCGGTCAGTTGCCTCAAACCAATGATCGGGCACGTGCCTGGCGGTCTGTTCGGTTGGATGCTGGCCGGGGGCATTTGCTACACCGTGGGCACGATTTTCTTGCAGAGCGACGAGCGGGTTCCCTATTTCCACGCCGTTTGGCATCTGCTGGTGATCGCCGGCAGCGCGCTGCATTTTTGGGGCATCGCGGCGTACTGCACGGGGTGAAGAAGTTTTCAGTTTTCAGTTTTCAGTGGGCCGTCCGCCGCCGAGAACTGAACGCTGGGAACTGAACTCTGAAAACGGTTTCTCACCGTCGTCGTCACCATCAGCCCTCGGGAGATTTCGTCGGCAAGCCGAGGCGGCAGCGTCTCATGGAAGCAAATCTCGCCGGCCTGCTGCGAGGCGACGAGCCGGCCGTCGAGAAGCGCCAAGGCATTGCGCGGCTTGGCCACGATCCGCGGCCCCGGCGTAAGAATGCCGGCCAGATTGAGCGGATCGGCGGCCGAGATGATGACGCATTCGCCGTTCTCCCTTTCCCTCCGGGAGAGGGCCGGGGTGAGGGCGTCCTTTTCGCTCTCCCTCTTCGCGCGGTCGGCGCCGCGCTCGCGGATCTCCCGCAGGCGTTCGACGGCCTCGGGCAAGGCGAACT
>DATNEC010000670.1:0-4624 GCA_035606815.1 Pirellulales bacterium | reverse complement strand
GAAGAGCCGGCCTTGGCGCTGGTCACGTTCCAAGGGGGCCGCGTGCTCGATTACAAGTTGATCGCGCTCAAGCAAGGCGCCAATGAGTTGAAGATTCCGCTTACGGCGACGCTGGCGCCGAATTTCGAGTTGGCCGTGGCGGTGATGACCGACGCCCGGCCGCCAAAAGAGGCCGAGGCGCGGGCCCGCTTCCGGCGGTTCCACGAAGCTTCGAGCCCCTTCACGGTCGAGCGCGAGCTGCGCGTGAAGCTGGAAACCAAGCGCAGAGTAGCCCCGGCACTCCGTGACGGGGACAAGGGCAAGGACGGCGGCGGCGCGCCTCTCCAGCCGGGCGACGAGGTGGAAGTGACGATTACCACGACCGACCCGCAGGGCAAGCCCGTGGCGGCCGAAGTGGGGCTGGCCTTGATTGAGCAATCGCTCGTCGAGATGTTCGGCTCGAACGTGGCCGCGATCCAGGACTTTTTCAGCGGGCAGACGCGCGCGCCGGCGGTGCGCACGACGTCGAGCGTGACGTTCTCGTATTACCCCGCCACGCGCGCGATCGACCCGCATCTGCTGGCCGAGAAGGACCGGCTGGAAGTCGCCGCCGAAGAAGCCGAGCGGTTGAAGGCAGGCTTGCCGGAAGGATTTGCAAACGAGGCCTCCGCACGGTCTGGCGGCGCGGTTGCGTTATCGGCCGACTTCGCGCCGGCCCTGCAACCCGGCGGCCAGACAACTCCCGCCTTGGCGACGGTCGAGGATCTGGTGCGATCCACGGTCAGTTCCGAGAGTTGGGACGAGCCTGTTGTCGCCGGGCAGGTGACGGAATACCGCAACAGGCTTGGCTTGGTCATTAGCCAAACGCAGAACGATGAGGGAGTCGCTTTTTACGGGCAGGTTGCCGGCGGGATGGGCGGGGGTATGGGCGGCGGTCAGATGGGCGGGTTTGGCTTGGCAGGCGCCTTGAGCGATGACGTTAAATTGCTAGCCCCTTCACAGCGACGACTCAAGGGATCAAACCTGTTTGGCGCGCCGAACGACGCCCCGGCGAAGGCGGAAGTCAGTGCTGGCGATCTGGGACAGATGCGAGACCAACTCGGTCTTGACTTTGCCGCCGCAATCGACGGTCAGAAGTTGGCGGAACTCGCGGCGCGCGACAAAGTGCGCCGCGGAATGATGCTCGCCCACATGGCTGCCAACGACACGGTCGACGATCCCTATGAATTAGATCTCAGCCGATTTGGCCGCTCCGCCGCCGATCAACCGTTCACGTCGCAAGAGGTGCTGGCCTTCAGCAAGAGCGAACGCGTCTTGAATCGATGGTTCGCCTACGTCGATGTCAACGGCCGCCAAGACAACGTCCGCTTCGACAAAGACATCGACGGCAAAGAGGCCGAGAAGCTCGCCAAGCGTCTCAACGACTCGGGCGCCATGCTGCTTCCGGCCGTCGATTCGCAAGAGACGGCGTTCTGGGATCCGGTCGTCGTCACCGACAAGGACGGCAAAGCGACCGTCACGATCACGCTGCCGGAAAAAACGACCGCCTGGAAACTGATGGCCAAGGGCGTCACCGTCGAAACGCTGGCCGGCGAGGCCGAAGGGGAATTGACCGTCAAGAAGGACTTGTTCGGCGAACTCAAAATGCCGCTGGCCTTCGCTGACGGCGACGAAGCCGAAATCCAGGCCACCGTCCATAACGACGCGGTCGACAAAGGACCGATCGAAGTCACGCTCAAGACCACGATCGGCGGCAAGGCGGTCGAAGAGAAAAAGACCCTCGATGCCGGCAAGGGCATTCACGAGCTGACCTTCAAGACTTCGCTCAAACGGCCCGCGGCCGAGGAAGAGAAACCCGCAGCGAAGGACGCCGCCAAGGCCGACGCAAAGGTCGATGACAAAGCCGACGACAAGCAAGCCGCTCCCGACGAATCGCTCTCCGCGGCCTTCGAGTTGACCGTCAAGGCGGGCGAACGCAGCGACGTGCTGCGGCGCAGCGTGCCGCTGGAACCCTACGGGATGCGCGTGTTCGCCACGGCCGGCGGCACGGCCACCAGCGATACGACCGTCTGGGTCGAACCGCCGGCGGACATGCCGCTTGAGGCCCGCACGCTGGAAGTCCTCGTGGGACCGAACGTCGAGCGGAGCCTGCTCGACATCCTGTTCGCCCCGGCGCCCTTGTGCCAGTTCGAAGCGGTGCGAATCGCCTCGGGGCTCGACACGACGGCCAGCGACCTAATGGCCGCCGTCGCCTTGCAAAAGCTCGTCGGCGCCACGCGGCAGGCGGGCGGACCGCAGGCCGAGGCGCTCGACAGCCGCATCCGGGCATCGCTGAGCCTGCTGGTCTCGTCGCAAAACGACGACGGCGGCTGGAGTTGGACCGGCAAGGCCGGCGCGAGCAATCGCTACACGTCGTCGCGAATGGCCTGGGCCTTGAGCCTGGCGCGAAAGGCCGGCTACAAAGTTCCCGACGACGCGTTCGAGAAGGCGCTGACCTACCTGGCCGGCCAAATCGCCGCCACGTCCGACAGCGATTACGAGAGCAAGGCGATTCTGCTGCAAGGACTGTCGGCCGCCGGCCGCGGCGACTTTACTTTGGCCAACCGGCTGTACCGCAACCGGCCGGCGCTCTCGAATGCCGCGCTCGCGCATTTGGCCCACGCGCTGGTCGAGATGGACCGCTCGCCGATGGCCGGCGAGATTCTCGACGTGCTCGCCAAGCGAAATCTCGACGACGCGGCCCCCAAGCGCTCCGCCGAATTGGGTTCGCTGCCGTGGAGCGAAGCGGCGACCGAAATCCGCGCGCTGTATCTCTTGTCGCTGGAAAAGGTTTCGCCCGACTCGCCCAAGAACAAGGAACTGGTCGATTGGCTGATGGCCCATCGCACCGGCCATCGCTGGTCGCCCGACAAGGCCACTGGCCCGGCGGCGCTGGCGCTCGGCCAGTGGTACGCCAAGACGCGGTTCGACCAGGAGCACTATCAATTGACGATCGTCGTCAACGGCTTCGAGGCCAAGGTGCTCGACGTCACGAAAGAAACCGGCGCCGAAACGATCGTCATTCCGGCGAAGCTGTTGCAGCCGGGCAAGCAGCGGATTCAGTTCCAGTTGGCCGGCCGCGGTCGGTTCACGTTCCAGTGCGTGCTGGGCGGCTTCGTGCCGGCCGACAAGTTGAAGAGCACGACCAAGGATTGGAACGTGCGGCGGTTCTACGAGCCGGCCCCGCGAGAGCTGGACGGGCAGCCGATTCCGCGCGGCTTCGGCGTGCTGCAAGGGGGCTATACGGAGTTCCGCAACCCGCTCACGCAACTGCCGGTCGGCCAGCGCGGCCACGTCGAGTTGAACGTCTGGCGGGCCAACGTGCCGGCCAACACGCCCGAAGAGCAGTTGGAGTATCTCGTCGTCACCGAGCCGCTGCCCAGCGGCGTGACGGTCATCGAGCAATCGGTCGCGGGGGGCTTCGAGCGGTTCGAGGTTTCGCCCGGCGCCATCACGTTCTACGTCGGCAGCCGGCATTACGTGCAGGCGATCCATTTCGACGTTCACGGCTATCTGCCGGGCGAGTACCGCGCGGCGCCGACGATCGTGCGCGATCCGTACCGCGCGAGCCAATTGGCCGTCTCGCAGCCGAAATCGCTGGCCGTGCTGCCCTTGGGGGCGAAAAGCGGAGACGAGTACAAGCTCACGCCGCAGGAGCTTTACGAGTTCGGCAAGCGGATGTTCGCCAAGGGCGATCTGAAGACGGCCGGCGCCTACCTGACCGAGTTGGTCGCCAAGTGGCAGTTGCAGCCGAACATCTATCAAGACGCCGTGCAGATGCTGCTCGACTACCATCTGGCCGAAGGCCCCGACGCCTCGATCGTGCGCTACTTCGAGCTGATCAAGGAAAAATGGCCCGACCTTGAGTTGTCGTTCGAGAAGATCATGAAGGTCGGCTTGGCCTACGACAAGATCGGCGAATACGAACGCAGCTACCTGGTGTTCCGCTCGACGGTTGAAGTCAGCTTTCAGCGCGAAAGCGGCGTGGCCGGATTTCTGGAATCGCAGGGCGAGTTCGTCCGCAGCGTCGATGTGATGGGGCGGCTGCTGTCCGAGTACCCGCCCGAGCCATACGTGGCGGCGGCGGAATACGCCTTGGCGCAGCGGGTCTACGCCTATGCCCCGCACGCGGCCGACGATCAGAAGCTGCGCGAGAAGAAGATCACCCGAGTCGACCTGGTGCAGCAGGCGCTGGCAATGCTCGATCAGTTCCTCACGTCATACCCCGAGGATCCGGCGGCCGACCAGGCCTCGTTCTCGCTGGCCAACGCGCTATTGGAACTGAAGGCGTATCGCGAGGCGATCGCCGAATGCGAGCGCTACGCCGAGCGTTATCCCAAGAGCGACTATTTGGACAGCTACTGGTACGTGGTCGGCTACAGCCATTTCGCCCTGGGCGAGCACGAGGCGGCGCTCGAAATGTGCCGCAAGGTGGCCGAGACCAAGCGCACCGAAGCGCAGACGGGCCGCGAGATCGACAGCCAGAACAAGTGGCAGGCGATCTACATTCTGGGCCAGGTCTATCACAGCCTGGGCAAGGCCGCCGACGCCATTCGCGAATACGCGCGCGTGGCCGATCGCTTCGCCGACGCCAAGCAGGCGATCG
>DATNEC010000656.1:0-3381 GCA_035606815.1 Pirellulales bacterium | reverse complement strand
CCGATGCAACTGCTCGACGAGGGAGGGCCAATCGCCGAGCTTATCTAACGCGGATGTCACTCTCCCGCGAGCAGCGCCCGGCTTATCCGCGGCCGTCCAACAGAGTTTTCAACAACTCGCCGGCGGCGAGCGCCGGATCGGCGGCGGCCGCCACCGCGCCGCTGACGGCGATCCGCGACAAGCCGGCGGCGATGACCTCGCCCAAGTTGTTGCGATCGATGCCGCCGATGGCGAACGCGGGCAGGCGAATCTCGGCGGCGACGGCGCGCAGCAGATCGAGACCCGTCAGTTGGGCGGCTTCGAAATGCTTGGTCGTGGAGGTAAAAGTCGGGCCCACGCCGATGTAGTCGGCGCCGTCGAGTACGGCCTGCCGGGCCTGGGAGAGCGAGTGGGTCGAAACGCACACCAGCGCCGCCGAACCGACGATTGCCCGCGCGTCCGCGACCGACAACTCATCTTGCCCGAGGTGTACGCCGTCGGCGCCGGCGAGCGCGGCGAGATCGGCGCGGTCGTTCATGATGAACAAGGCGCCCGTGGCCTGCGTCAGTTCGCGCAGCCGGCGGCCGCGGCCCAAAAGCTCGCGGTCGGCAAGCCGTTTGTCGCGCAACTGGATCGCGTGGACGCCCGCGGCGATCAGATCGCGGACGATCGCGTCGAACTCGTCGAGCGTCGAACGGCCGTCGACGAGCACGTAGAGCTGCGCTTGCTCGATCCGCCGGGACAGCGATTCTGGTTTCGAGCTTTGCGGCGCGTCGGAATGCGCGGCGGCGACCTCGCGCTCCAAGACATAAGCGCGATAGCGAAGCTGCTTCATCGCGGCGCCGAAATCGGCGTCGAGCGTTTTGCCGTACTCCTCCAAGCTGCGAAGCGCTTCTTGGACCCGTTTGAAGTTGGCGACCAGCACGCTGGCCAAGTCGGGCCGCCGGCGTTCCGCGGCGGATGTGAGCTGCGTGCCGACGTCCGCCCAAGTGTCGCGCGCCGCGAGCAATTCGGCGGCGCTGATTTTGGACAGTTCGGCCGCCAGCGCGTGGCGCAGTTGTTTGAACTGGCCCGTCAACCGCCGATCGTCGAACGCAAAGCGGGCGAAGTCTTCCAGCACGCGCAGGCCTTCGCGGGCCCGGTTGGCCGCGGCATCGATGATCCGCAGCACTGCGGTCCTCTCTCCCGAAGGGAGAGGGAGTATGTCGGTCCCCGCTCCCTTCGGGAGAGGGTTAGGGTGAGGGGCCGTCAGAACAGATTTGACTTCCGCTGGCAGGGTCGGAACGACATCTCCCGCATCTCCATCACCCCGGCCCTCTCCCGAAGGGAGAGGGAGTACATTGGTCCCCTCTCCCTTTGGGAGAGGGAGCGGGCCTGGCCGGTGGCCCGCCAGACGATGGATTTCGGTTTCCAGAATTTCAGCAACGAAGCCGCGCTCAGCGAGCCAAGCGGCCGATTCGTGATCGGAGGCCACCAATCCCAGCAATAAATGCTCGGTCGCCAGCACGAGCGGCGGCGGATAGTCGACAAGGCGGACGAGGGCCGCCGCCAGCGCCGCTTCGACCGCCTCGGAGAACGCGCCCGCCCGCTCGCGCGGAACCTGCTCGACGAATTGCAACGCGGGCCAGCGTTGCCGAACGGCCGCCGCATCGATGCCTTTGCCGGCTAACATGCCGGCGCCGCGGCACTCGCCCTCGGCCAGCAGCCCTAGCAGTAACTCAGGGGGGGCCAAGCCGTTAGCATCGTCGCAACTCGTCCAATGCGACGCCGCTTCCAAGACCCGATGTGCGGCGGGAGTGAACTGCAAGCTCATGCGGCCTCGACGACGCGATATCAGCTCAGGCTGGAAAGTCTGACGCATTCAACCTAACTTCAAGCTGGACTTTTAGTTGCCTTGATTCAGCCTAGTTCCAATAGTAGAATTCCGCAACGACTTGCTCTGCCACGGACGGGCGGAGTTTCTGCCCCGCTTGCCTTTCCGGTCGCAGGGGGCGAAGAAGGAGCGAACGCTATGCGCGAGGCCCGCGTGCATCGAGCCAGTTTGGCAGCCTGCCTTTGGCCGGGACTCGCGCGGCTGTGGGGCGACGGCGCCTGGTCGGGTTTGGCGATCGCCATCGGCTTCGCCGCTTTGCTCAACCTATTATTGTTGAACTCTCTGGCTTGGACCGAATGGGTCGAGCCGCCGTTACGTTGGGCAGGATGGGTCGCCTTGTCGGTGTTTTGGTTGATTTCCGCGGGGATGTCCTGGCGCTGGCGTGCCGAACAAAACGCCGGAATTCCGAGCATTCCCGAGCGGGACTTGTTTCCGCGGGCTTTAGGGGAATACTTAAGGGGGAATTGGTGCGAAGCAGAGTCCGTTTGTCGCCAGCTACTGCGGGAGCAGGCCCGCGACATCGAAGCACAATTGATGCTGGCCACGATTCTGCGGCACACCGATCGTCGCGCCGAAGCCCGCGAGCGGCTCGACGAATTGAAGTTGCTGGACGACGCGGCGAAGTGGGAATGGGAAATCGCGAACGAACTGGAGCGGTTGTCCGAGACCGAAGAGCAAGCATCGGCCGAGTTGGCGCCGCAAGCTGAACAGACGCCTGCTCCCATGTTGGAGGCGGCGTAAGAAGGCATACGGAGAGACTGGAATGTACGAACGATTTACAGACCGCGCCCGGAAGGTCATGCAACTGGCCAACCAGGAGGCGCAGCGTTTCAACCATGAATACATCGGCACCGAGCACGTGTTGCTGGGGTTGATCAAGGAAGGCAGCGGGGTGGCCGCCAACGTGCTGAAGAACCTCGACGTCGACCTGCGCAAGATTCGCCTCGAAGTCGAAAAGCTCGTCCAAAGCGGACCCGACATGGTCACGATGGGCAAGCTCCCGCAGACCCCGCGCGCCAAGAAGGTCATCGAATACTCGATGGAAGAGGCGCGCAATCTGAACCATAACTACGTCGGCACCGAGCACATCCTGCTCGGGTTGCTGCGCGAGCAAGAGGGCGTCGCCGCCCAGGTCTTGATGAACTTGGGGTTGAAGCTGGAAGAGGTCCGCGAGGAAGTCCTCAACCTGCTCGGCCACGGCATCGAAGGCAGCGAAGGCGGCGAGCGCAGCCCGTCGGGCGGGAGCGGCGGAAGCGGCTCCTCGGGCGAATCGAGTAAGTCGAGCAAGTCGAAGACTCCGGCGCTCGATAGCTTCGGCCGCGACCTGACCGAGTTGGCCCGCCAGGGCAAGCTCGATCCGGTGATCGGCCGCGAGAAGGAAATCGAGCGCGCCATTCAGATTCTCTGCCGCCGCACCAAGAACAACCCGGTACTGATCGGGGAGCCCGGGGTGGGCAAGACTGCTATTGTTGAGGGACTTGCGCAGCGCATCGCCGACGGCGAGGTGCCCAGTTTCCTGGCGGATAAGC
>DATNEC010000651.1:0-5286 GCA_035606815.1 Pirellulales bacterium | reverse complement strand
TTCGTTTCCAGCCGCCGTCGAAAACAAGACGACTGAGCGAGAATCGACTGCTCAGTCGCCCCCAAGGCGCGTCTATAACGGCGAGCGTCCCAGAGCGTGATAGCCTTGGGCTGTAGGCTTCGGCTACCGCCCGCGCTCAATCATTTCAACGGGGAAAGCGACGTTGCCGATCCGAGCTGTTTGATTGCCCAATTTGCGGATGCAGCGATAATCAGAGCATCGGGCGCCCTGGAGGCAATTGGCGCCGACGGAACTGGAAACGAAATGCCTGAAGAGATCGACATCTATCGCAAGTGGCTGGGCATTCCGCCGGCCGAGCAGCCGGCGAACCACTATCGGCTGCTTGGAGTGGGACTGTTCGAGAACGATGCGGACGCGATCTCCAACGCCGCCGACCGCCAAATGGCGCACGTGCGGACCTTTCAAAACGGCCCCCGCTCGGTGCTCTCGCAACGGCTGCTCAACGAATTGGCCGCGGCCCGAGTTTGCTTGCTTAACCCAGCCCGAAAGGCCGAATATGATCGCGCGCTGCAAGCGGACTTGAATCGGGGTCGCGAAGCCGACGCGGCGGTTCATGTTTCTCCGGCTGCCTTGGCCTTGCCGGTAGCGCAGCCGCTGTCGCTGCCCGTCGCCCGCTCGGCAGCGCCGCTTGTCTCCGCGGCGCCTCGGCCTTTGATGCGGCGCCAACCAGCGCGCTTGAGAGCGCCGTTCTACGCGGCGGCGGGCGCCGTGTTGCTCGTCGGCTTCGCGGCGGTTCTTCTGGCGACCTCGCGGAAAGACAAGGAGCCAATCGCGCCGGACAACGTGGCTGACGCCGCAGGTTCTCCGACCATTGCCGAGGCGGGCCATCCAAAGGAACCGCCCGATGAACCGCCAGGTCTCGAACGAAACCAAGACGAGGACCGCTCGAAATCCGAGCTCGACGTGCCAGCGTCAAGCGTTTCCGGCCCGACGGCGACGTCGAAATCGTCCGCTGAAGGCCGCGGCGCCTCCGAACGACCGGCGGCCGGGGCCGCAGTCGATTTGCTCGAATTGATCGTTCCCGAGCGCGACGCGGTGCATGGCGATTGGAAATTCGAAGACGGCGGCTTGCTGACTTCGCCGCTTCAAGGCGCCCGATTGCAGGTTCCCTACGCGCCGCCCGGCGATTACGTGCTGCGCGTCGTCGCTCGAAAACAAGCCGGGGGCGGCTTGTTCCTCGGACTTGTCGTCGATGGGCGTCAAACCTCCGTCGCGATCGACGGCTGGAACGGGCAAACCAGCGGGCTGCACTTCCTCGACGGCCACCCCGCGGCGTTCAATGCGAGCAAACGCGAGGCCCCCGTATTCACCGATGCGGAGCCAAAGGAGATCGTTTGCACCGTGCATCCCAATCGCGTGTTGGTCGAATGCGGCGCCCAAACCGTCGTCGATTGGCGCGGCGACGGCGCCCGGTTGAGCATGGAGCCTCTCTTCGAGATGCCCAATCGCGACCAACTATTTCTCGGCGGTTGGGACGGCCAGTTTCTGATCGAGAAGCTGCAACTGACTCCGCTGCCGCCCGAGCCGTCTCTTCCACTCCGGCAGGCGACCGGCGAAGCGGTCGACGTCTTGAAACGCATTGATATCCAGCGCGACGCCGTTCGCCAGTGGTGGCGATTCGAAGATGGCGCCCTGGTCGGCCATTCCACGGGTTTCGCTCGGCTGCAAACGCAAGTCGGCTTTCCCGCGGAATACAAGTTGACCGCCCGGGTGGAGCGCGTCGACGGCGGCGATGCGATCCTGTTCGGCCTGTCGGCGGCGGGCAAGCCGTTTTCGTTGATCCTCGACGGCCAAGCCGCGCAACTCACGAACATCGTGGGCAACGGCCAGGAGCCTCGGCCGCCCGCGATGACCGCTCCGCTGTTGACGAACAAGCAGGCGGTCGAAATTGAAATCACGGTGTTGCGGGACCGTTTCCGAGCGACGATCGACGGCAAGCCATTGTTCGATTGGCCGACCGACTATTCCAGCGTCGCGGCCAATCCGCAGCCCGACAATCCGGCCGCGCTCTCGCTGATGGTTTGGGGCAGCACCTACCGGGTCAGCGAACTGACGCTGACGCCGCTGTCGGACGAGGCGCCGCCGGCCGATCAGGCGATCGCATCGGCCGCTTTACCGCCGCCGCGCGAGAAGATCCCCGAGGCGGCAGCCGTGCGAGAGGCGCGAAGCAAGGTCGAGTCGAAATATCAAAACGAATGGCGGCAGGCCAAGAAGCTGCCGGATCGGCTGCACGTCGCCCGCAAGATCTTCGACGACAGCATGTTCCCTGAGACCGTGCCGCTGCGCTATGCCCTGTTGCGCGAGGCGGCCGAGCGCACCGCCGGCTTGGGCGACGCCGCGCTGGCCTGCGAGGTTCTCGACGAATTGCAATCTCGTTTCGAGCTCGACGCCTTGCCCGAACAGGCCGAAGCCGTGCGCGAGGCGATCGGCAAGGCCCACGACGGCCATCAGGCTTGGGGAGCGCTGCTGACCTCGTTGGCGCTCGCCGATCGGGCGATGCAGCAAGAACAATTGCCGCTCGCCGAGCAGTTCGCGGACCTGGCGACGACGGCGGCCAGAAAGTCGGGCGGTCTCGAAGCGCGCTCGGCCGCCGAACGCCGCGCCGACGCCGTGCGCCGACGCCGTGCGCGCCGCAACCAATACGATCGGGCGCTCGCGCGGCTCGACGACGCGCCCGGCGATTCGGCCGCGAATTTGGAGGCCGGCCGCTACGAGTGCTTCTGTCTCGGGCAATGGGACCGCGGCCTAGGGCGGTTCGAGCAATCTTCCGACGCGCCGCTGCGAAAGATCGCCGAGCTCGAACGAGTCGCCGAAACCGAGATGACCCAGCGGGCGCCGCTGGCCGAAGCCTGGCGCGCGGCCGCCGCCGAGGCCGGCGATTCGAAGGACGAGTACCTGCTCGAAGCCAACTATTGGCTCCGGCGGGCGGGGGCCACATTGGCGGCCGACCCCGTCAAGTTGGAAACATTGAAGCGCGAGCTGGCGCCGGTCCGCGGGCTGAGCATGTCGCGTTTGTCGCCGGGCTTATCCGCGGGACTTTTCAATGGCGGCGACTTCCAGGAAGAACTGGCGCGGCGCATCGATCCGATGATCGACTTCAATTTCGGTTTCGGCTCGCCCGATCCGGCGCTGCCCGGCGATTACTTCTCCATCCGCTGGACCGGCTGGCTCAAGCCGCCGTTGGCGGGCAAGTACGTGCTGCGCGGATCGGCCGACGACAGCTTTCGGCTCTGGCTGGACGGAGAGCTTGTGCTCAACCGGTGGGGCGGCGCGGGGGATGAGGCCAAGGAAGTCGAATTGACCGACGAACTGCACGCCTTGAAAATCGAATACAACGAGTACGGCGTCACGGCCGCGGTCCGGTTGATTTGGCAGTTGCGCGATTTGACCGGCGATTACGCCGTGCCCGCCGCCGCGCTTTATCATGACGCGGCCGGCATCGCGGCGATGGTCGAGTCGCCGCGTTAGCGACGAAGAGATTGAACCACAGAGACACGGAGAGCACAGAGAAGAGAACAGGAGAACTTGGAGAGCCGCCAAAACGAGGAAGCAAGAATCCTTAGAAAAACTATATGCTAAGCGGCCGGGGCATTGTTGCGCGGATACTATCTCCCGATCTCCTCTTCATCCCCCGATCCCCTTTTTCGCAACTATTGGTTCTAGTGCCTCCGCCATTCGCCGGAAAACGTCGCTCCAGTCGCCGATGAACTGCTTGCGGAACAGGCGCACGGTCGGATACCAGGGGCTGTCTTCGCGATCGAGCAGCCAACGCCAGTCGGGCGATAGGGCCAGGGCGATCCAGGTCGGAGCGCCCAGCGCGCCGGCCAGATGGCCAAGCGACGAATCGCACGTGACGACCAGGTCGAGATGCTCGATCACCGCGGCCGTGTCCATGAAAGGTCCGGAGGTCAGGTCGAGCCGCTGGGCCAGATCGATGACCGCGAAGCGGCTGCCCGCGTCTTTCAATTGCTCGCTCCCCTCGCCTTTTTGCAAGCTAATCAACTGCACGCCCGGCACGCGCGCCAGCGGCTCGAAGGCGGCCAGCGGAATCGAACGCTCGCGGTCCATGCGGTTCTTGGGGCTGCCTTTCCAGGCGATGCCGATTTTGAACGCCCGGATCGACGCCAACTCGCGGCCCCATTGCTCGACCAAATAGCGATCGGCGTGCAAATACGGAATCTCGGCCGGCACGCTCTCCATCGTCGTGCCGAGGATCTTGGGCAGGCTCAGCAGCGGCACGTAGACGTCGAAATCGGGGACCGGTTCGCCCTGGGCGACCAGCCGGTCGATGCCCGCGCAGCTCGATAACATCTGCACCAACGGCTTCTGGCACACGACGATCACCTTGCCGCCGCGCTGCTGCACGAGCGGCGCGTAGCGGACGAACTGCATCGTGTCGCCCAGCCCCTGCTCGGCGTCGAGCAGAATCGTGCGGCTTTCCAGCGGCGAGCCATCCCACAACGGGCGGTTCGTCGATCGCGTGGAGAAGGTCTTCAACTTCCAGCGCCAATCGTACTCGGGCCAACCTTGCGAGAAGTTTCCTTGGAGCAGCCAGACGAGCGAACGGTTCCAGTGCGCATCGACGCCCTCGGGCTGCAATCGCAGCGATTGCTCGTAGCTGGCCAGCGCCGCGGCGTAGTCGCCCTGATCGCGCAGCACGTTACCGAGATTGTTGTGCGCCTCGGCCAACTCGGGCATTTGTTCGATGGCCTTCCGGCAATTCTCCGCGGCGCGGGCGTAATCCGCCCGATGCCAATGGGCGATGCCCAAATTGTTATACGCCTTGGCGAAGTCAGGCTTGATGCGCAGCGCCTGCTCCAAGCAGGCGATCGCCTCTTCGGTGTTACCTTGTTCGTCGAGTGCGGTGCCCAGGTTGTTGTGGGCCTCGGCCATGTGCGGGCTGAGCCGCACGGCCTCGCGGCAACTGGCCACCGCCTGGTCGATTTTGCCCATCTGGCGCAGCGCAATTCCCAGATTGTTATGCGCCTGGGGAAAATCGGCCCGCAGCCGGAGCGCTTCGCGATAACAAGCGACCGCTTCGGCCGGCTTGCCGAGGGCGACGCGGGCCAGCCCCAAATTGTTGTGGGCCTCGGGCAAGGCCGGGTTCAGCGCGACGGCCGACTCGAACGCCGCGGCGGCCTCGTCGAATTTCTGCTGCTCGAACAAAGCCCGGCCCAGCTCGCTTTGGGCCTCGGCCGAGGCGGGCTGCGACTCGGCGAGCCGCCGCTGGCTTTCGATAAGCTCGTCGAGTTTGCCTTGCGCCCG
>DATNEC010000637.1:0-5912 GCA_035606815.1 Pirellulales bacterium | reverse complement strand
CCTTCGAACTCGCCGTTGTCATAAACCACGCCGATCGGCAGCAGCGCCGCCAGGCTCGCCGCGCCGCCGAAGTGGTCGCGGTGAAAATGCGTCGTGACGAGATAGTCGATCTTGCGCAAGCCCGCGACTTTGGCCGCCACGTCGAAGATGCGCTGCGAATCGCGCCGGCCGGGATTACCCGCATCGACCAGCAGCGACTCGCCCTGCGGCGTGACGATCAAGGTCGCCGCCCCGCCTTCGACGTCGACCCAATAGATATCCAGCCGCCGATCATCGGCCCCCCCCATCGCCGCCGCCGGCCAACCAGCTAGGCAAGCGACGCACAACACAACCCCGGCCGCTTGCAGCCCGGGGAACATCCGATGAACTCTCATGGGGCGAATCTCCTGGGTCGTGGCGGCAGGCATGACGCGAAGGAGCCAGCCGCCGCGATGGCAGTCTACGTCCGTGCCAAGCCGATCTCAACTGTTCGATGGGGCGAATTTTGGTTGAGCGTCAATCATTTTCCACGCGCCGATTCCAGGCCCGCAACCTCGCCAGGGCCAGCACCTCGTTGTCGATGGCGATCGCTGGCAACCGCAGCTTTTCCGCTTGCTCGACGGTCAGAAAAACCAGGGCCACACCGTCGAAATGCACGAGGCGGAAACGCGAATCGGCGGCGACGCCGGTCCACTCTTGGGCCCCGACGTCGATCAACAGCGCAGGCGCCTCGCGGCGCCCCTTGGAATCGCGCGGTACGTCGCGGCCCAGGCTCTCAAGCAAGCTCGGATCGCGCCGGACCATCTGCATGCGGATTCTTTGGTAACGCTCCAAAACCATCCGCGTGTTGACTTCCAAGCGGCCGTCGGCGAACACGCGGCGCTCGGGGCCGTCGTGAAAGATGTACACCGCCGCTTCGCCTTGGTCGACGGCGAACACGTTTTGCGGCATCCCCTCGCGGCCCAAGAACCGGGCCGACTCATGGGCGAACAGATTGGGCGTCTCGCCGAAACCAAACCGCCGCGGGCTCTCGCTCCGGGCCAGCGTCCAAAACAAATCGGTCGGCATCGCCGCAATCAATAGCCCCAGACACGCTGCCAGCACAACGGCGCCGAAATGAAACCGCCGCTGATCGGTCGTGCCAGATCGAACGTCCCGTAGTTCGGCGAAGTTCCGGGCGACGACCATGCCGCCGGCGATCGCGAACAGGGCGCTGTTGCGGCTCGATTGCCAGGCCAAATACGCGAACGCCGCGAACAGCAAGGGGCGGTAGAGGTCGAATTTCCTCCGCTGCCACAAACGAAAGAAGCTCGCAACGCCCAGCGCGAACAGTACCAGCGTCATGCAAATCGTGACATTCGCCAAGCTGGCCAACAGGCCGTGGGCGCCGATGAACTCGCCTAGGCCGTCGAATTCTCCGGCGAACTGGCGGTAGAAGCCGCGATCGGCCCCTTGAATCCGTTGCAGCAGCGTGAAAGGGAACAGCGCGCCGCGATAGCCGTAGGGATTCGCCAGCGCCGCGATCGCCATGCCCAACGTAACGCCGACCCATAGGCGAAAGTCATCGCGCGGTGCTTGAGGCGCCCGCCGCCGGTCGCTCCGCAAGCGGCGCACGATGGCATCGGCCAGGAAGCAACCCCACGCGACCAGCCCCAGGATGAACAGCCCGTGGCTATTGACCCAAAGCACCTGCACGACCGGCAACGACCATGCCAGCCGCGGGCGCTCGCGGACGCGAGCGATGATCGCAAGCGTGATGGCCAGAAATAGAAATGAAAACATTTCGGGCCGCACCTGATTTCGGCCCGAAAAAATCAACAGCGACGGCAGCCAACATCCGACGGTCCGCCGCCAAGTCGCATCGCCCCGGCTGGCGCCGAGGGAGACTGCGAACGTGGCCGCGCCTAGCAGGCTTTTGACCAACACCAACGCCGCGGCGCCGCCCAGCGACCACAGTCCGGCGGCAACCAGTTGAAAGCCCCAGTGCAGGTCGATCCAGGCGCTTTCGGGATTGGTGTAAGTAAACCAATCGTGACGCGGAATCTCGCCTCGCTCGAAGATCAACTGGCCGGTGCGCAGATGCCACCAGATATCGGGATCTTCGATCTCGACGCAGCCGATCAAAAACGCCAGCAGCAGAAATGCAGCCAGCCAGAGTCGGTCCGCCGCGGCGGCCGTCGGTGTGGAACGGCCGTCCGTCGCGGATTGGGTTGTCGCCATCGAAGGATGCGAGCGCGGCTTGCCTGTCATGCCTTGATGCTATCAACGTCGAAAGTCTGGTTGCTGCGACAAGAACCCATAGCACAAGCGTCCCCGCTTGTGCGGCGCGCCATCGCCGCGATCGTGCGAGCAAAAGCAAGCGAGGACGCTTGCTCTACGGTACGGCCATGCTGCGATATGATCTTAACGTCCAAAGTATCGCCTGGGTTGGCGAATCCGCGTTTTCCAGGCCCGGCGCTCCGCGAGAGATCTGAGAGCCGGTCGCCAAGCCGGCCATCTCCGCCGCGAGCGTCGCGGTTACCGCCAACTCTCCGCCGCGGAACGTCGGAGCTACTGCTGGAAGGCGGCCCGTCTAAGCCGCGCGGCGGCGAGAGGCGGCGGGTTCGTCGAAGTTCACCAAGTTGCGGATCGCATACGGCTGCTTGTTCTGGCTTTCATAGTAGGTCCGCACGCAAACTTCGCCCAACATGCCGAGCACGAAGAACTGCATTCCGGCAAGGATGGCGAACACGGTGAGCATTAGCAGCGGATTGCCCGTCATGTCGACGCCGCCCCACAGCTTCATTCCGGCCGTCGCGGCGCCGGCGAGGCCGCCGAGCAAGATACTGGCCAGGCCCATGCCGCCGAAGAGTTTCATCGGGCTGGTCAGATACTGGATCATGTATTTGACGGTGATCAGATCGAGAATCACGCGCAAGGTCCGCGAGATGCCGTACTTCGAGGCGCCGAATTTGCGCGGATGATGCCGCGCGACCACCTCGGCGCAGCGGGCCCCGCGCCAATGGGCCAGGATCGGTATAAAGCGGTGCATCTCGCCGTAGAGTTGCAGATCCTGCGCGATCTCGCGGCGCATCGCCTTCAGCGTGCAGCCCAAATCGTGGACGGGAAAGCCCGTCGTTTTCGAGATGATCCAGTTGGCGATTTTCGACGGCAGCTTGCGATTCACGAAAGCATCTTGCCGGTTCTTGCGCCAGCCGTGGACCAGGTCGTAGCCCTCTTCCAGCTTGGCAAGTAGCACGGGAATATCGGCCGGGTCATTCTGCAGGTCGGCGTCGAGGGTGATGACGATATCGCCCCCGGCCAGATGCAGCCCGGCGTTCATGGCCGCGGTTTGTCCGAAATTGCGGCGAAAGTGGACGACTTTGACGGCCGGATCGCGGCCCGCCAGTTCATCCAGCGCGCGACCTGATCCGTCGGTCGAGCCATCGTCGACCAACAGGATTTCGTAGGGAAGCCCGACAGCCCGCAGCGAATTGGTCAACGCCTTGTGCAAAGGGGCGATGTTCTCTTGTTCGTTGTAAACCGGAACGACGATCGAAAGAGCCATGAGATTCGCCTTGAGTTCGAAATAGCCGGTCCCTGGCCCTCTAAAGAGGCTTTTGCCGCTTCGACTGCGCCATTCTCGCCGGGCGTCCAAGCACGACCAATTCCTCCCCTCGGCGAAGGAAACGCGGCTGACGCATCAATTCTTTCACATCGGCGGGCAACGCCGGCTTTAGCCGTTCGAGACATTCGGCACGGGTGATCAGGTACGCATTGCCGTGCCACGCGAAAAACCGAGCGGCTTCGCGGTTTTGGTAAAATTGTCCGACCGGTTGCCGGCCGTAAAAGACCAGACTTGGCGCGTTGTAATCGAACGTGGCCAGCCGCAGCGGCGCCGGACTAGTTTGGTGCAAGAATGCGATCAGCGAGGCGCTGTTTTGACCTCGGCTGGCGCGCACCGAAGCGAAGCCGAATAGCCCTGTCGCGAACGCGACCGACGCCACGGCCATCGCGATCGCGGCGCGCCGCGGGGATCCGCGTCGGGCGAAGGCCAGCGCGGCAAGTCCGCCGACCAGCAACGGCGCGCCGATCCATCCGATCGCTTCTTCGCCCGGCAACACGTAGGGCGCGGCGAGCGGGAAGGCGATCAGAAACGCCGCTCCGGCGATCGCCACGCCGGCCATGCCCGTCGTCGGCATCCAGCGGCTGACTTGCCGCGGCGCCGAAACCCACTGGTCGATGAAGACCGCTGTCATCAATGCCAGCGCGGGATAAGCGGGCAACACGTAGCTGGGCAGCTTGGTCCGCGCCAGCGAGAAGAACCCGATGTAAAAGCCGGCCCAGCAAGCCACGAACAAGCCCGCGGCCCAATCGGGGCTGCGGCGAATCCGCTTCCCAAGCTCCAGCAAGGTCGGCAGCAAGAACCACGACCAAGGAAAGAAACCCAAGGCAACGGCGAACAGGTAATAGACAATTGGCCCCCGGTGGCCCTCCATTGGCTTGAGAAACCGGCCGACGTTGTGCGTGCCCATGAAGCCCCAGAGCCAGTCGCCGCCCGTCTCGAGGCCGACCCAGACATACCACGGCAAGGCGACGGCCGAAAGCACGGCAAGCCCGGTCAATGGCCGCACGCTCCAAAGAACCTGCCAGCACGCTCGCGGGGAGAAGATCCGCCAGATCGCGGCCAACCAACCCGCCGCGTTCCGGGCAGGCCGAGACGCTGTAGGGAACGCCCTCCGCGGCGTTCCGCCCGCGACGCGAAAGCGAACGCAAAGCAAATACAGGCCGAGAATGCCGCCGGGCAGGACGACGGCGACCGGCCCTTTGGCCAACGCGCCCAGCCCCATGGCGGCGTAGACGCCGGCCCAAGCCAGCCGGGTTTTGGGCGTGAAGTCTTGCAGCCGGTCGGCGCCGGCCAAGGTCGGGCTGGCGCCCCACGTCGCCCGCACGAAAGCCAACATGGCCAGCGTGGTGCAGAAAATGAGCGTCGAATCGGGGGTGGCGGCGCGGCCGGCGACGACGAACATCAGGCTGCTGGTCATGCACAGCCCGGCCCATAAGCCGACCTGCGGGCGAAACAACAAGCGCCCTAAGTGATACGTCAAAAGCGTCGTGCCGATCGCCAGCACGGCCGACCAGAAGCGAGCGCCGAACTCATTGTCGCCAAATGTTTTGTAGGCCGAGATCATCAGCCAATAGACCAGCACCGGCTTGTCGTAGCGCAACTGCTCGTTGAACGTCGGCACGATCCAGTCGCCGCGGAGCAACATTTCGCGGGCGCACTGGGCGTTTTTTGGCTCGTCTTCATCCCAAAGCTGCGGCACGCCCAGGTTGACGAAAAATACACACAGACCGGCAAGTACGATCCAGGCTTGATGGCGGATGAGCTGCGGCATGGCGGAGCGGCATAGGGTGCGGCGGACACAATTCTCTCGCACGGCATGTGGCGACGCTCCAAGCCGCTCGCGAGGAAGGAGCGGCAGTTTATCGGCCAAGGCGGAAGGGGGGCAACATCACTTGCGGCAAGCTTCGGAGGCGCCGTCCAGGCAGGCGTAGGAATGGGTTCGAGCCGGGGTGGGTCGGGCGATCTTTGCCGTATCTCGCCAAGCCGCAGGGCGGATATGTTGGCTGGTATGCGATTGCGCGCCGATTTCGGACCATCCCGCCCGATAGCCGCGTTGGGAAAGTTGGCCCTCTCGGCCGTTCCAATCGCGGCCATGTTGGGAAAGTTGGCCGCGTTGGGAAAGTTGGCCGCGTTGGGAAAGTTGGCCCTCTCGGCCGTTCCAATCGCGGCCATGTTGGGAAAGTTGGCGATGTTGGCCGCTTCCGAATTGGGCGAAAAGTCGCGCCACGCTATACTTTTCTTCCCCATGCGTGAAATCGCGAGCCAAGCGAAAGAGCCAACCCGAGAAAACCCGTTCCCCCCTTCGCGCGCCATGATCGCATCAACC
>DATNEC010000191.1:0-9982 GCA_035606815.1 Pirellulales bacterium | reverse complement strand
GCCGGTGCAGGTGCAGATCAACACGGTCGCGCCGGCCCTGGGGCCGGAGGAGGTCGAACGGCAAATCACCTTTCCGATCGAACAGGTCATCAGCGGCCTGCCGGGCTTGGAGCAGTTGCGCTCGATCTCCAAGTTCGGCCTGTCGCAAGTCGTGGTCACGTTCGAGGACGGCGTCGATATCTACTTCGCCCGGCAGTTGATCAACGAACGGCTGGCGACCGCCCGCATTCCGTCGGAAGTCGAGCGACCGAAGATGGGCCCGGTTTCGACCGGCTTGGGCGAGGTGTTTCATTACATCGTCTCCGCCCGCGGCGCCGACCTGACCGAGTTGCGGACGATCCACGATTGGACGATCCGCCCGCAGATGAGGACGGTGAAAGGGACCGCCGAGATCAACACCTGGGGCGGCCAGGAAAAACAGTACCAAATTCGCATCGATCCGAATCGGCTGATCAAGTACGGGCTGACGTTCGACGAGGTGGTCGAGGCGGTCCACAAAAACAATCGCAACGTCGGCGGCGGCAACATCCGCCGCTCGGGCGGCGGAATGCTGCTCGTGCAAGGCCTCGGCCGAACCGCGAACGTCGAGCAGCTTGGCGGGATCGTCGTCAAGGCCCACGACGGCGTGCCGATCCGAGTGCGCGACGTGGCCGAAGTCGTGATCGGCCACGAAATCCGCCGCGGCGCCGTCACCGCCGACGGCAAGGGCGAGGTCGTGCTCGGGCTGGGCTTCATGCTGATGGGCGAGAACAGCCACGAAGTCACCTGGGCCTTGAAAAACAAACTCGACGAAATCAAAACGACCCTGCCGGCCAGCGCGGCGGTCGAGCCAGTCTACGACCGCACCGAGCTGGTCAGCCACGTGATCGACACCGTGCGCAAAAACCTGTTCGAAGGCGGCCTGCTGGTCGTCGCGATTCTGTTCGCGTTCCTCGGCAACTTGCGGGCCGCGGCGATCGTGGCCCTAGCCATTCCGCTGTCGATGCTGCTGGCCTTTTGCGGCATGTGGCGGTTCGGCATTTCGGCCAGCCTGCTGAGCCTGGGCGCGATCGACTTCGGCATGATCGTCGATAGCTCGGTGGTGATGGTCGAAAACTGCGTGCGGCATATCGCCCACGGCGACTCGCGGCGGCGCAGCCAGCTCGAAGTAATTCGCGACGCCGCGGTCGAGGTCCGCAAGCCGACCTTGTTCGGCGAGCTGATTATCATGATCGTCTACCTGCCGATCCTCACGCTGGAAGGGATCGAAGGCAAATTGTTTCGGCCCATGGCCTTGACGGTGATTTTCGCCCTGGCCGGCTCGATGGTGCTGTCGCTGACGCTGATGCCCGTGCTGGCCAGCTTGCTGTTGCCCAAGACGATCGAAGAGCGCGAGCCGCTGCTGATGCGTTGGGCGCATCGCCTGCACGCGCCGCTGCTGCGAATCGCCATGCGGCACAAGTTCGCCGTGATCGTGTTCGCCGTCGTGGTGCTGGGAGCGGCCTTCGGGGTGATCGCCCCGCGGCTCGGCTCCGAGTTCGTGCCGCGGTTGTCCGAAGGGGCGCTCGCCATCAACGTCGTGCGGCTGGCCGGGACGGACCTCGACGAATCGGTCCGCTACAACACGCGGATGGAACAGACCATCTTGAAGGAGTTCCCCGACGAGGTCGAGCACGTCTGGAGCCGGGTGGGTATGGCCGAGGTGGCCACCGACCCGATGGGCGTCGAACTGACCGACACCTTCATCACACTCAAGCCGCGCGACGAGTGGACCAAGGCCCGCACGCAGGACGAATTCACCGAGTTGCTCTCGCGGATCTTGCGCGATTTGCCGGGGCAGCGGCTCAGCTTTTCGCAGCCGATCGATCTGCGGCTGAACGAGATGGCCACCGGCGTGCGGTCCGATCTGGCGGTCAAGCTGTTCGGCGACGACTTCGAGACGCTGGTCGAAAAGGCGCACGAGATCGAGCGCGTGCTGCAAGGCGTACCCGGCGTCGCCGATTTGAATACCGAGCAAATCACCGGCCAGCCGGTGCTGCAAATCAAGATCAAGCAGGACGAGATCGCGCGCTATGGCGTGCCCGCCCAGGCCGTGCTCGATCTGGTCGAGTCGATTGGCAGCCTGCCGCTGGGCGAAGTGGTCGAGGGGCAGTTGCGGTTTCCGCTCGTCGTGCGGCTGCCCGAGAAGATGCGGGCCAGCCCCGAGGCGATCGGCGCGATGCTCGTCGCCACGCCCTCGGGCGAGAGCATTCCGCTGGCGCGGCTGGCTTCGGTCGAGGTGGTCGAAGGCCCATCGACGATCACGCGCGAATGGGGCCAGCGGCGGATCACGGTCTCTTGCAACGTCCGCGGGCGCGACATCGGCAGCTTCGTCGCCGAGGCCCAGCGCCGCGTGGCCGCCGAGTTTCAATTGCCGCAAGGCCGCTACCATCTGGAGTGGGGCGGCCAGTTCGAGCACCTGATTCGCGCCAAGCGGCGGCTGATGCTGGTCGTCCCGGCGGCGCTGGTGCTGATCTTCGCGCTGCTCTACATGACATACCGAAATCTGATCGACGCTCTGCGCGTCTTCACCGGCATCCCGTTCGCCTGGGTCGGCGGCATTTTCGCCTTGTGGCTGCGCGGGATGCCGTTTTCGCTCTCCGCGGCGGTCGGCTTCATCGCCCTGTCGGGCGTGGCCGTGCTGGACGACATGATTCTGGTTTCCTACATTCGGCAGCTTCGCCGGCAGGGTTTGCCGCTCGACGAGGCCGTCACGCAGGCTGCCATCACGCGGCTGCGGCCGGTGCTGATGACGACGCTCGTGGCCAGCCTCGGCTTCGTGCCGATGGCTTTTAGTTCGGGCGTCGGGGCCGAGGTGCAGCGCCCGCTGGCCACGGTGGTCATCGGCGGCGTGATCGGCGCGATGGTCATGTCGCTGTTGGTGGTGCGCGTGTTGTATCTGGTTTTCAAGTCGCCCTCTTCGCGGCGGGCGAAGGACGAGGGCGTTGCCGGGACGAACGAATCTTCGCTGCGGGAAGAGGTTGCTGTTTGAGTCGTGAGGGAGTGAGGGAGTGAGGAGATAGGAGTCAGGAGCTAGGAGTGGAGGGCGGGGTGGCTGGCGGCAGAGCGTCAGCGATGCCCCAGACAATTCTCGCCACAAGCGGAAAACGACATTTTCAATTCGTCAACTCATTAGTCAGGAACGGAATCAATGTCCTACAAGTACCTTCAGGCGCTCGGCGGTTTCATGCTCATTCTGGGTTGGACGATGTCCAGTTCGGGCTGCGCCAAACCCAATGCGCCATCCGGCGCCGCGGCGGAGGACGAAGCCGCCGCGGATGAACATGCCGGCCACGATCACGATGGTCACGATCACGACGGTCACGACCATGAAGGTCACGACCACGACGGCCACGATCATGCCGATCATGACCATGCAAACCACGACCACGGCGCGTGGTGGTGCCCGGAGCATGGCGTGCCCGAGGATGTCTGCGGCCAATGCAACTCGAAGCTCGCCGCCGAATTTCAAAAAGACGGCGACTGGTGCGAGGAGCACGAGGCGCCCGATTCGCAGTGCTTCGCCTGTCACCCCGATCTGGAAGCGAAGTTCGCCGCGCTCTACGAAGCCAAATACGGCAAGCAGCCGCCGAAGCTGGGGGAGTAGAATGCGGCGAATTCAACCGCCCTTTTCCCTGCCTGCCATAGCGCGCTCGATGCGCCGGTCGGGAACCAGCCAGACGAGCGCGACCAACACGTAGATCGCGCAAGCGATCCAGCGGTTGACGAAGCTCAAGCCGATGGCCGCCGCGTAGCAAACCAGCGAAAGCTTTCCCTTCAGATCGCGCCCGATGGCCGAGGCGAGAACCGGATTGCCCCCCGGCGCCCGCAGAATCGTTCGCTCCAATGCGTAGTAGGCGACGGCAGCCATCAGCAACACCACGCCGTACAGCGCCACCGGCGTCGGCGCGAAGCGGTTCTGGCCCAGCCAGGCTGTCACGAACGGAATGAGCGACAACCAAAACAGCAGATGCAGATTGGCCCACAGAATGCCGCCGCTGATCCGATCGACGACCTGAAACATGTGGTGGTGGTTGTTCCAGTAGATGCCGACGTAGACGAAGCTCAACAAGTAACTGAGAAACAATGGCGCCACGGGTCGGAGATCGGCCAACTCCGCGGCCTGGTGCGGCGCCTTCATCTCCAAAACCATGATCGTGATCACGATCGCCAGTACGCCGTCGCTGAACGCCTCAAGGCGGCCTTTGCTCATCGACTCCCGGATGCGCCTCATGAAGGCCCTTGATGAAACCGCTCAAGCCATTCCTTGAGCTGTTCGGCCGTGCCGGCGGGGGCGTTGTGAATCACGAAGACCTCGCGATCCTCGCGCGTCACGGGAAGGCCGATTCGCTTTGACATGACGTCCTCGAACTTTTCGAAGTCGGCTTCCGTTCCGTTGTCTTCGGCGAAAAACGGCGGCATCGCCTCGAACACAATGCGGATCGATCCGTCTTCCAGCGTCTGAATGACCGGTTCTCCGTCGGCGTCGAAGCCGGTCACCTTCACTCCCTGAGAAACTCGGCCCGGCGCGGCGTCCGGGGGCTCGCTCTTCGAGCAGCCAACGAACGAGGCGACGGCCGCGATGAAAGCGGCGACGACGGAAGGCCGGCGGGTTGGATTGCCGTCGAAGGGCATTGAATCAACTCGCGGTTTCGCAATCGCCTCGCTCGTAACATCCTGCTTCGAATAAGCCCCGCTCAAATTCTTAGCGGCCTTCCTTCGGCGACGCGATACGGTCGCCCGAGCGCGTCGCGGACTTCAGTCGCAGGGTCGATGCCGAAGGCGGCGAAGATCGTGGCGGCCAGGTCGCCGGGCGTGACCGGATCGGCGTCGGGATAGGCGCCCAGCTTGTCGCTGGCCCCGTAGACCGCGCCGCCGGAGATGCCCCCGCCGGCCAGCAGAATGCTGTAGCAATCGGGCCAATGATCGCGGCCGCCGCCGGGATTGATTCGCGGCGTGCGGCCGAACTCGGCCAGGCTCACGACCAGCGTCGTATCGAGCAACCCGCGAGCGTCGAGATCTTCGATCAACGCAGAAAACGCCTGGTCGGCCGGCGGCAGCAGGTCGTCTTTCAGCCGCGGAAAGTTGTCCTGGTGGCTGTCCCAGTTGGCCAATTGGCCGTTTCGGATCTTGTCGTTGACGTTCACGAACTGCACGCCTGCCTCGACCAACCGCCGGGCCAACAGCAAGCTTTGCCCCAGCTTGTGCCGGCCGTAGCGGTCGCGGACGGCCGGACTTTCGGCGCCGAGGTCGAAGCCGCGGCGGACCTCTTCGCTCCGCAGCAGATTGAACGCTCGCTCTTGGTAGACGTTCATCGGCTTCGCGTCGTTGGTCGGATTCGTCGCGGCGATCGACGACAGCAGCCGTTGGCGATCCTCTAACCTTGCCGCGGACAAGTCGACGGGCAATTGCAGCTCGCCTACGCGAAAATCGGCCGCGCTGGGATCTTGCGTCACCTGAAACGGATTGTGCGCGGCGCCCAAAAAGCCGGCCGTCTGGCCGGGCAGCATCACCACGTTGTACATCACATGCGGCAACGCCACGTGCGCGGGGATTTCTTGGGCGCGGCTCGTCAAGCCGCTCAATGCCGCGCCGTAGCAAGGGAAATCGACCGTCGGGTCGTTGGCCAGCAATTCCAAGTCGCCCTTGACCGGCGTGCGCCCGCAGAGCGCTTCGACGGCGGCCGAATTGTGGTTGCGCATCGGATGATGGAAGCTGCGCACCACGGCCAGCTTGTGCATCACGCGCGCCGTTTGCGGCAGATGTTCGCAGACCGTCAAGCCAGGCACGCTGGAGGCGATCGCCTTGAACGACCCGCGAACCTCGGCCGGGGCCTCGGGCTTCAGATCGTAGGTGTCCAGATGGCTCGGGCCGCCATAGTAAAACAGCAGAATGCAGGAGCGAATACGCGCCGGCGGCGCCGCCGCCGATACGGCCGCCTGTACCGCGCGGGCCTCGAACAACCGCGGCAGGCTCAAGCCGAGGCAGCCCGTGGCGCCGAATTGCAATAATCCGCGGCGGGTAAAGCGGCTTTCGCGCCGGCGGTGGAGCAAATGCATCGCGGTCTCGCACAATCGGGAGTCGGGCGCTAATACCTCTGGCCTCGTGGGGCCAGCAGTATTTTGGCGCCCGAATCCTTGGCCGTCCAGTTTGCAAAGCGGCGCTCGCCCGGCGCTTTGCAAACCAACGAGGTACGACCGCGGCGCCGTTATTGATTGGAGGCGGCCCCTTCGCCGCCCGACTTCGAGCCCATCGCGCCCCAGATGCCATAAGGGCTAGGCCCTTGCGTCGCTTCCGGCGAGCCAAGATTCCCCGTGTTGACGAAGTCGCTGACGAACCGCACCGAACCGTCGACCATGACGCCGTTGACTCCGCCGGGATGATAGCTGCTGGGAGCGAAGACCCCGCCCGCCGTATCGGCGTTGGGGTTGTTGTCGACATTGCAAGAAGGGCCGTTGGGGGGCATGACCGTGGTGAAGCCGACCCGTTCCGACTGGCCGTCGGGCCAAGCCGTACCGAAAAAGCCCTTGACTTGCGAGGGAGTGACGTAAAACACGCCGTTCGTCTGGGCCAGGCATTGGCCCGGGTTGGCGCTGATCGTCGCAATGGTGATCACGGTTCCTTCTCTGACGCCCGCGGGAACGTGGCCGCCAATGGCGAACGAGGCGCGCGCCCGTTCGCTCATTGCAATGGTGTTGCTCGTCCCGTCGGCGACCTGGTTCAACCTGACGGAGATCTGCGAGGCGAACATGCCGCGATTCGTAGTGGCGTTGCAAATCCCGTTGATCGAGTCGCCCTGGCTGAAGGCGTAGTTGTGTTCACCGTAGTGGCTCGGCTGCGGCGATGGCCGAACGTCAGAGGGACAAAGGTAGCTGGGCACTTGGGACCACCAAATGAAATGATTGTTCCAAGGCGCGCCTCCGCCCGGAGGACTCGCCGGATCGCCTCGCTGAATCGTGTCGTAAACCGCCTGCTGCTCCACGTAGGGCAACAATGGGACGAAGGCGCTCAGCCGGTTGTAGTTTCCAGAAACCCGGTTGGGATCGGCGGTGCCGTCGGTGGCCGTGCCGCCCTTGCGCGGCGGAAATGCGAGAAAGACGTCGTGATAGTTTTGCAGCGCGACTCCCAACTGTTTCAGATTGTTGGTGCATTGCGAGCGCCGGGCGGCTTCGCGGGCCGCCTGCACCGCCGGCAACAACAAGGCGATCAAGACGCCGATGATTGCGATCACCACCAGTAGCTCAACCAGCGTAAACGCCCGCCTTTCGAAGTTCCGCCAAGCCATGTCAAAATCTCCAGAAGGATTAAAAGGGGGGTCGAAATAAAAAAACGCAATTCGGGACGACTCGCGAAACTAATTCGAATTCAAATCTCGTTCCATCGACGTCCTAAGCACGCGGGGCTGCGCCGGGCCGAAATCGAACCTCGGAACTGGTTTGGATCAGACCCAATCGCGGATGGTCAGACCAAGGAACCACGTCCCGCCATCGCGACCTTAGCCAGAGCGCCTTGCTCGTCTCCCTGCCAGAGATGCTTCGCCGCCATCCGAAGCGCCCGGGCGGCACAATTGTGCGGGGCGGACGATTGTAAAAGGACGAGTTCCAATTCTCGAAAATTACTTAAATCCGTCAAGCAAATTAAGACGGAGAAATGTTATTTTTAATATATAACAAATTTTTATCATCCAGCCTAATTCCCACTCACTGCGGAGAGTGCGAAGAGCCACGCGAGAGGCCCCAAGCCGGCCGGCGTGGGGCGCAATTTACGTTCGCATCGGATTCGGGCCGAGCCGCCCGCTAAAAGTCAAGCCGCCGCTCCAAGAGCAGCACCGAGGTGTCGTCGTGCCGGCCGCCGCCGGCGGTGAAGGCTTGCGACTCGCGGAACAGTTCGTCGAGCGTTTCGCTCAGCGAGCTGCGCCGGCAGCGCTCCAGCGTGCGCATCACGCCCTCCAGGCCGAATTGCCGGTGGCCGTCGCCGTTGGGCATGGCCTCGATGATGCCGTCGGTGTAGACGATCAACCGATGGCCCGGCGGCAGTTGGCTGGTGACGGTTTCATACTCGGCGTCTTCGTAAACGGCCAACGGCAGCCCGCCGTCGCGCCGCGGGTCGCCCAACTCGACGACTTTTCCGGTTTCCATGTCTTGCAGCAGCGGCAAACAATGCCCCGCCGAAGTCCATCGCACGACGCCGTCTTCGACGACGCCGTAAACCAGCGTGATGAAGCCCTCTTGCTCCTGCACCAGGTTTTGCGCGCAGAGCCGGCGGTTGACCTGCGACACGAACTCGTCGGGGGCGCCGATCTGGCCTTCCTGCAACAGATTGATCAAGGTATGCATGCCCATGATCGACATGCAGGCCTTGATGCCGTGGCCCGAGGCGTCGCCGACCAGGAACACCAGCCGTTTGGAGCTGACCTGGAAAGCGTAGTAGTAGTCGCCGCCGGCCAGCACGACCGGCTGCCCGCCGCTGACTTGAATCTGCGAAGGCTCGTAGCGGGCGACGATTTCGTAGCCCGGCGGCGCCGGCATGTCGCGCGGGATCATCGACTCTTGCAGTTTGCGCACCGAGTCGATTTCGCTGCGCAGCTTTTCAGACAGAACCCGCGCCTGCTCGGCCCGCTTGGCGACCAGCGCCGATTCGAGCAGCGTTTGCAGCAGGAACATGTATTCCTTGGCCGGATCGCGATAGACGTGCGTTTGCACGCCGTGGCCGATGAACCGCGACAACGGATAGATTTCGCCCGGCCGGGCGGCGACGATCACGGGCGTTTCGGCGTTCAGCCGCCGAATTTGCTCGAACGCCGCGAAGGACCGTTCGGCGTCGGGAAAACTGACGGGCAGCAGCACCACGTCGAATGCGCCGGTCTCGAAGGCGGCGGTCAGCGCGACCGGGTCGCGAGTGATCTGGGCGACGTTATCGTCCGCCTCCAGATACATCGTGAGCAGTTCGATTTCGTCGTCATCGTCCCAGCCGACCAAGACGCGCATGGCAAGTCTCCCGGAACCTTCACCTGGCATTGCCATCTTCGCGTTCCTCGCTTGCGGTGACCCAAGCCTAGTTGGGCGCGGCGAGAGATGCAAGCAAATGTTCTTGCTTGCTCGCGTTTCGCGGCACACAATCCAATCGCCCGCAGCGCCACGCACGGACTTTGCGATGGCGGCGGGGGCGAGATTTACCACGGAGAAGACTATCAACACGGGAATGTCAGCCATGACGTATCGCCCCTTCTTTCACTTCGTTCTGTTGCTAGGTTGCGTGGCGGCCGTTCGCTCGTTCGCCGACGAGCCACAGCCCGTCGCTCGCTCGCTCTATATCGAAGGTTACGCCGATCAACTCGGTTACGCGCCCGGCGAGACGGTCGATCTGCACGTTTCGACCACGGCGCCGAAATGGTCGCTGGAAATCGCGCGGCTGGGCGCGAAGACGGAGGCGGCGTTCAGCAAGCAAGACCTCGCAGGCGCGGCTTACCCGGTTCCGGCCAATGCTTCGTCGCACGGCTGCGGCTGGCCGAGTGCCTTTTCGTTCAAGATTCCCCAGGATTGGCGCAGCGGATATTACGAGGCGACGCTGCGCGTGGCCGATGGCGGCGGCGAGTTCACCGAGCGCAACCGCCGCACGGCCGAATCGCGGCTGTTCTTCGTCGTCCGCGCCGCCGAGCCAGGCCGCGAGGCGAAAATCCTGCTGCAATTGGCGACCAACACCTACAACGCCTACAACAACTGGGGCGGGCACAGCCTCTACGCCTTTCACGCCCGCAACAAGCTGCAAGGAACGCGAGTCTCGTTCAATCGCCCGTTGGCCGGGCAGTTTCGCACCTGGGAATTGCCGTTCATCGCCTGGGCCGAGCGCAACGGCATCGCGCTGGATTATGCGGTCAACTCCGATCTTGAATTCCGCCCCGAACTGCTCAAGTCTTACAAACTCGTCTTGAGCGTCGGCCACGACGAATATTGGTCGAGCTTGA
>DATNEC010000190.1:0-16095 GCA_035606815.1 Pirellulales bacterium | reverse complement strand
AAGGGATAGCCGGAAAGGTCGATTTGGCTGGCCGGATTCGCCGCCGCGATGGTCTGCGGAAGCGTTGAGTCGAGTTGGGCCTGTAGTCTTGCGTAACCCTGCTTGGCCCACGCCAGGCTGCCGTCGCGGGCCAGCGCGACGCGATGCCAGCCCCAGGCTTCCCAAATTCTTCCCAGCGATTCCAACTCTTCGGCGGCCGCTCGCATGTGCGTCAGGTTGGCGCGGTCCGCATACAGCGATTCGAGCGTGGCCGCCAACCGCTGCAATCGCAAGGCCCGTTGACGGAACCGCTCCGCCGCGGCCGAGTCGCCGACTTCGTCGAGCAGTTGCGCCAACTGAAAGGCGGAGGACGACTGGTTCGGATCGAGCCGCATCGCCGCCCAAAAGCAGCGCGCCGCCGCGCGCGGTTGGTTTTGCCGCTTGGCCCACAGGCCGCGAACTCGCCAGATATCGGGATGCCGCTCGGCGATCTCGGGCAGCCGGGCCTGCCACGCCGACCATTCATCTTCGGCGCCCGCGTTGAGCAATGCCTGGCCGAAGGCGGCATGGGCCTCAACCAACTCGGGCGACGCGATCAGCACGCGGCGCAGCAATTCGATCGCTTCGCCGTTGCGATCTTCTCTAAGCGCGATCTGGGCCAACCCCAGCAGCGGCAGCGGATCTTCGGGCGAGGCTTGTTGGAATCGCCGCAATTCTTCAGGCAACGCCACGAGCTTCGCGCGATCGCCCAACAATAAGGCGACTTCCTCCGAAAACTGGTCACGCCGCAACAACTCGAAGAGATGCGGCAGCGATTCCCATCGCCGTCCGACGATCCCCAACAGATAACCCAGACGATTGTGCGCGTGCGTAAAACTCGGCTTGATCTCCAGGGCATCGCGGAATTTGGCCTCCGCGGCCGAGGCATGGCCCAGTTTCAGTTCGATTTCGCCGGCCGCGAAACTGCTGGTCGCGGCGACTTCGCCCGCGTCTCGCGGAACGCGTTCATAGTAGGCCAGGGCCTCGGCGAAGCGACCGCTGCGCGTCGCCGCCTCGCCTGAGACGAGCAGCGCTTCGGCGAACTCCGGGTCTTTGGACGATATCTCGCGGCCGAGCGACTCGGCCAGGTCGTAGCTCCGGTCCGCCAGGGCCGCGCGGGCCTGGCGCAGCAATTCGTCGGGCGACTCGCGCGCCAGGGCCCGCCAAGCCCGCGTCGCGCCCAAAGCCGCCAGCATAATGAGCAGCACGACATACAGCGGCCGCGGCCGGCCGAAACGTCTCGACGGCTGGAGACTGCGGCATCCGCCCTCCAGATCCGCATCGTGAATCGGGCGGCCCCGCTTCGGCTTCATACGCCAGCCTTCTCCGCCGCACCAAGGGCCCTCAATCCGACAACGGAAACTCGAATTCGTTCTTGCCGTCCGCCGTGACCGAGGCCGAAAGTCCCGATTTCGCCGCGTCGCCGTATTGGGCGGGCAGTAGATCCTTGGGCGCCGGCACTGAAGCGTTGGCGTTGGGCGGAACGTAACTTTCCAGGGTCGACGGCGTCGGGGCCAGCGGCAAGCTTTCCTTTTTGACGATCGAGACCTGGTAATCTCCCAGCGGGATTCGCTCGCCACTGGCGCTGTTCAGCTTGAATTTGCCTTCCGCGTCGGTCCGGCCGAAGGCCGACGATTGAGGCGACATGAACATCACGGTGGCGCCTTCGACCGGGCTGCCCTGATAGGTGACCGTGCCGACGACGACCCGCCCGTTCGGGTCGCCTCCTCCGCCCGAGCACCCCTGGCCGGCGCCGAGCGCCAAACCGCCGATGGCGATCCAAGCGGCAAGAGAGCCCCCCTTGATGACGCGAGCGGATTCCATGAACAGACTTCCTGGGCGACTTTCGGAAACAGGCAGGGAGAATGCGTTCGCTATGGACCTTACGGGGCGCCCATTGCGCCTTCGCCTCCGGCTTTGGAACCCATGGCGCCCCAAATGCCATAGGGGCTGGGCCCGGCAGTGACTTCGGGCAGTCCTATGTTGCCCGTGTTGACGCCGTCACTGATGAACCGCACCGAGCCGTCGACCATCAGTCCACTGACGCCGCCCGGATGATAGCCCGAAGGCGAATAGACTCCGCCTGGACTGTCTGCGCAACAGTTGGTCGTGGGGACGAGGCACGAAGGGGAGTTCGGTCCCAACACGGTGGTGAAGCCGCAACGTTCCGTCTCGCCGTCGACCCAACAAGTGCCGAAATAGCCATGCACCGTCGCAGGATCGATGTAAAACGCCCCGGCGGCTGTCGACAGGCAAGTCCCCGGAGAGGTGTTGAGACCGGCGATGCTGGAAGCCGTGCCTTGTTTGATATTCGCCGGCGTAAGTCCGCCATTTGCGAAATTCGCGCGGACCCGTTCGCTCATGGCGATCGTGTTGCTCGTGCCGTCCGCCACCATGGCGATCGTCACCGTGGCATTCTCGCAGAACATGCCCCGGCTATTGACTGGGTCGGTGTTGAAACAGTTATTGGCGATTGAGTCGCCATGACTGAAGGCATAGTTGTTTTCCCCCATCGTGTTGGGGGGGGGAACCGCACGGATGTCGGACGGGCAGAGCAAGCTCGGCACTTGCACGTTCCAATAGTTCCAGCCCGTCCACGGAAACGGTCCCTGCGGAGGATAGCCGCTCCCGCCCCCTTGGATCGCGGTGTAGAGCGCCTGTTGTTCGATGTAGGGCAGCAGCGGAACGAAACCGCTGACCCGGCTTCCATTACTTACGGCGCCGGCGTTAGTCCCTCCCTTGCCGTACGGAAATGAGCGGTTCACGTCATGATAATTCTGCAATCCAACGCCCAACTGCTTCAGGTTATTAATGCACTGCGAACGGCGCGCGGCTTCGCGGGCCGCCTGCACGGCCGGAAGCAAAAGCGCGATCAGGATTCCGATGATCGCGATCACGACCAACAATTCGACCAGGGTGAAGGCCCGACGCCGCGGGCGGTTGGCGGTACGTACGGATTGCATGGCGCTCCTCTGTTCTGTTCCTAAGTTCCGAAAGCTGGGCACAACGATTACAAAACGACTCGCTGGCGCGCTGGAAAATCCAGGAAGCGTTGCGAGATCAATACGCCGAATTTGGTCTGTTCCGTGGCCGCACCGGGCCGTGCCCGATGGGATTAGGAGAGGTGGCAAAGCGGCTTGCCGATCGCTCGGCCACGATCAGGGGGCTCTCGCCCAGCCTGACTTAGATTAAAGTTTATTCGCCTTAAACGACAGAAACAACCCTACGTTTGGGCGGTTTAAGGGGGGGGCGTCAACTGCGTGACGCGCGGCGAATTCTCGACGAAGATCAATTCCTGGTCGGCCGCCAGGTCGAGAAACTCTTGCTCCGCGCCCGAGGGCCAGCGGATCGAAAGCTTATCCACCCGAGTTTCTTTGCCGAGTCCGAAGATTAGTTGCCGCTGATTGCTGGCCTGATAGCCGTCGCCGGCGGTGAGCCACCGCCTGATGGATCGGCCGCCCGCCTCAACCGTGACAATCGCCCCAATCGCATCGCGAGGCGATTGCCTGCCGCGGAGTTGCACCGCCAAAAAGCGTCCCGTTTGCCGCGAGGTGTTCGTCACCAGAGCGGCCGGCGAATCCAGATGCGAAACGACGAAATCCTCTTTTCCGTCCCGGTTCCAATCGAGCCGGGCCAGACCTCGGCCGAGACGGTCCTGTTGGAAGAAGAGGCCCAGGTCGCCGGCGGCCGGTTGGGCGAACATTCCGCCTCCCAGGCCGCGAAAGTATTGGGCCGGCATTTTGTAGGGAATCCGCTGATGCGAGAAATCGTCGATGTGTCCGTTGGTCAGGACCAAATCGGGATAGCCGTCGAGTTCGCCGTCGATGAACTGCGCGCCGAACCCCAGCATTTCGTAGCTTGGCGCTCGCAAGCCGGACGCGGCAGTGGCGTCGGCGAACAACCCGCCCGCGTCCTGCAAATACAGAGTGTTCGATTCCTGGTAGAAATTCGTGACAAACAGGTCGAGCCGGCCGTCGCCGTTGGCGTCGCCCGCCGCGACTCCCATGCAAGCCTGGGCTTTGCCGTCGCCGTCGTAAGCAAGCCCGTCCAGCACGCCCTGCTCGACGAATGAGGGCGAGGCGCCGCGCGCCGGCGTGCGGTTGACGAAATAGAAATTGGCGTCTTGATCGTTCGCCACGAACAGGTTGAGTCGCCCCGAACCGTCGAAATCGCCGGCGACCAGTCCCAGCCCGTTGCCGCCGGGCGGCCGCAATCCGGCCGATTCGCTGCGGTCCTCGAAACGGCCGTCGCCCAGGTTCAAGTAGAAGCGGTCTGGCTGCGGCTCGAAGAGCGTCGGAGGGCAGGCGCGTCCCCGGCCCTGCTGAAAACAGCGTTTTTCATACACGTCGTCGCCTTGGATGTAATTCGCGTCGTAAATGTCGGCCAGGCCGTCGCCGTTCAGATCGGCCAGCAGACAGCTCGTCGTCCAGCCTTCGGCGACAATGCCGGAAGCCGCGCCGACATCGCGGAACGTGCCGTCGCCCTGGTTGATGTAGAGACGGTTGACGCCGACGTTGGCCACGTATAAATCGGTAAAGCCGTCGTTGTCGAAGTCTCCCGCCGCGGCGCCCTGGCTGAAGCGGTCTTCCGCAAGTTCGCTGGCCGCGGTGACGTCTTCGAAGCGCCCATTGCCGAGGTTGCGGTAAAGCCGGTCCAAATGCTCCGATTGTCCGGCGACAGGGGGCCAGCGGCAGCCCTGAGTCAGATACACGTCGGGCCAGCCGTCGGCATCGTAATCCAAGACCGCCGCGCCGCCGCCCGTGAATTCGAACATCCTTCGGCCGTCGTCGTGGTTCTCGCGCCCGGAGAAGTACGAAAACTCGATCCCCGCCTGCGCCGCAAGGTCTCCGAATTTCGCCCGGTAGTTTGCCATCGAATCATCGTTTGGCGGCCGGGCGGGCGCCGGGCCGGCGCTCCAATCCGGCAAGGGGTAGGAAGACAGATCGATTTGCTTCGCCGGATTCGCCGAATCGAGAACCAGCGGCGGCAGATTTTGCAACTCGGCTTCCAATCTCTGCAAGCCGTCTTTCGCCCAACTCGCCTGGGAATCGACGCCGAGAGCGGCCCGATTCCACCCCCAGGCCTCCCAGAGGCAGCCGAGCGACTCGGTGAGGCGAGCGGCCGACCGCAGCAACTCGATGTCGCCGCGGTTCGCGAACAACAAATCGGTGACGCTCGCAAGCTTTTGCAAGCGGGCCGCTCGCTCGCTCAACTGCCGGGCGGTTTCCGAATCGTCCAGCGATTCGAGCGCCTGCGCCAATTGGTAGTTGGCGGCCTGATGCGAGGCATCGCGCCGCAGCGCTTCCCAAAAGCAGCGCGCCGCGCCGCGCGTGTCGCCGCGCTCTTTGGCCCAAATTCCGCGAGTCATCCACACATCGGGATGCGCTTCGGCGGCCGGCGCCGAATCGACCAGCCAAGCTTGCAAATCGGGGTCGGCGTTCATCACCAGCAACAGACCCAATTCGGCCTGCGCCTCGATCTGATTCGGCGCCTTCGCGAGGACGGTTTGCAGCATCCGTTTGGCCTCGGCGATGCGAGTTCGGCGGATGGCCAGGCGCGCTTCGCCGATCAGAGGCAACGGATCGTCGGGGGCCGCCTCGCGGAATTGCTTCAACTCGTCGGGCAGTTCGACGGCCGCGGCATGGTTTCCCAACAGCAGCAGCGTTTCCAGAGAAAATTGGCCCTGACGCAGCATCTCGAACAGATGGGGAATCGATTCCCAGCGGCGCCCCTCGAGGCCCAGCAGATAACCCAGCCGGCTGTGCGCGAAGAGCAGTTGGGGATCGATGGCCAGCGCCTGGCGGAACTGGACTTCGGCGGCCGATGCCTGGTGCAGATGGACCAGGATATCGCCGGCGGCGGCGTATCCCACGGCCGCTTCCTTGCCGGCGTCGGTCGGCAATCGGGCGTAATAGGCCAGCGCCTCGCTCAGATGGCCTTGTTTCGTCGCCGCCTCGCCCGCCCACATGAGGGCCTGCGTGGAACTTGGCTGCCGGGCGAGAAGACGCCGGCAATAGCCCTCGGCGGCCGCATAGTCTTTGGCCGCCAAGGCGCGACGCGCTTGTTCCAACAGTTGTTCGGGAGGCGTCGCCGCTGGCCATAAGCCGTAGCCGGCCGCAGCCAGCAACACGGCGCAGGCGACTGCCAACGCGAGCTTGAGACGAGACCGCCGGGCGCCGCCGGCAGGAAGGGCCGCTGCTGGAAGACGCTGCCGTCGAGAAGGCCGTTGTTCGCGTTTCACCGTGTGACCGAAGGCAGGCGGCGACCACTGCCCAAAGAATCATCCCAAGGGGATCAAGTATCAGCGGCCGGCGCTCGATGGTCGTCGTTTTCGCCGCCAAGTTCGGGTTCGGCCTCATGTTCCGGCGCCTCGCCGGCAGATTCCGGCGCCTCGCCGGCAGATTCCGGCGTCTCGCCGGCATGTTCCGGGATCTCGCCGGTTTTATGGGCGGCGCCGAGCATCCAGTCTCGCCGCTGCCGCGAGCTGGGGATCTTCATCGCTTTGCGATATTTCGTCACCGTCCGGCGGGCCACGGTCAGGCCGTGCTTGGCCAACTCGCCCACCAGTTCGTCGTCGCTGAAGGGATTCTGCTTGTCCTCGTGATCGACGATCTCCTGCAGCTTCAACCGCACCGTGTCCCAAGCGACTTCGTCGCCGGCGGCGCTGACCGTGCCGCCGCCGAAGAACCGTTTGAGCGGGAAGATCCCTCGCGGCGTCTGAATCCACTTGTCGTCGACCGCCCGGCTGACCGTGGTCACGTGGACGCCGACCTTGTCGGCGATCTGCTGCATCTTCAGCGGCTCGATGTACTCCGGGCCCTTGTTCAGGAACTCGGTCTGATGATCGACGATCGCCTGGGCCACGCGAGTCAGCGTGTTGCGGCGCTGTTCGATGGACTCGATCAGCCACTGCGCGGAATTGATCTTGCGCTTGATCCACTCCTTCTCGGCGTCGGTGGCGTTGCCCTGCATCAGCAGCTTGCGATAGTAAGGGCTGATGAACAGCGTCGGGGTGCGCCCGTCTTCGAGCACGATCTTGTAACGCCCGCCTTCGGCCACTTCCAGGAATACGTCGGGCGTGACGGTCGGCGCGTGAACGTCGGTGAACAACGCGCCCGGCTTGGGATTCAGCTTTCTCAGTTCGAGAATGGTCTCGTGGATCAGATCCATCGAGTAGCCGGTTTTGCGCTCGATCACCGGCAAACGATTGTGTTCCAGATCCTCCAGGTGGCTGGAGATCAAGGTCCGCAATTGCTCGTAGTTGTGCATGCCGGGCATGAGCTGCAACAGCAGGCACTCGCGCAAGTCGTGGGCGCCGACGCCGGCCGGGTCGAGCCGCTGCACGATGGCCAGCGCCCGCTTGGCGACCGACAGTTGCTCAGGGCCCCCGGTCGGATCGATTAGGTCTTCGAGCCGACCGGGCAGCCAGCCGTTTGAGTCGAGGCTGTAAATGATGCGGTCGGCCATCTGACGGGTTTCTTCGTCCAGGTCGAACCAGCCGAGTTGCTCGCGAAGATAGTCGTGCAGCGATTGCGGGCGCGAGACCATGTTGGCCATGGCGTCGTGCTTGCGGTCGCTTTCCTCGGCCAACCGCGTGCTCGACGGTCGCGGACGCTCTTCGAAAGTGTCGGGCCAATCTTCGTCGAGATTCAGCAGCCGCTCGAAGTCGGCCTCATTGTTTTTGGTTTCGTCGACGACCAATTCCCGTTCTTCGGCGGTCGGGGCGTCGGGATTCTCGTGTTCGACGGGCTCCTCTGGCAAGTCGGGGTCGGATTCGGCCTTTTCCAGGCAGGGGTTTTCCGAGATCTCTTGCTCGATGCGCTCCTCCAGCGCCATGATCGGCAACTGCAAGATCTCCATCGACTGGATCATCCGCGGCGCCAGCTTTTGCTGCTGAACGAGCTTCAGTTCCTGACCGAATGAAAGACGCATGATGAACCAAGCAAAATCGCTGTTGAAACCAAAGGCTAAAACTTTTGCCGCCCGCTGAGGGCGTCCGACAAAATCTCTTTATTCGCGAATTCCAGCACGCTGCCGGTCGTGATGCCGCGCGCCAGCCGCGTGATCTCGATCGGCAGATCCTGCAATTGATTGGCGATATATAGCGCCGTGCCGTCGCCTTCCAAAGTCGGATTCGTGCCCATGATCAATTCGCGAAAGGCGCCGCCGCGCACCCGCTCGACCAGCGCTTCCACCGTCAGTTGCTCGGGGCCGATGCCTTCCAGCGGCGCCAGCCGGCCCAGCAGCACGTGGTACAACCCGCGGTACGTGCCGGTTTGCTCGAGCGCCATCAAATCTCGCGGCTGTTCGACCACGCACAACAATCCCCCGTCGCGTTTCGGATCGCGACAGATGCCGCATTCCTCGCCCTCCGCCAGATTATAGCAAACCCGGCAGTAGCGCACGTTCTCTTTTACGTTGCGAATGGCATCGGCCAGTCCCAAGGCTTCCGACTTGTGGACGCGCAGCACGTGGTAAGCCAGGCGCTCGGCCGATTTCTTGCCGATCCCCGGCAATTTGGCGAACTCGTCGACCAGCCTTGTCACCGATTCCGTGAGCAACGACACTTCAAGTTTCCTGGGGTCCATCGCCGGCGGCGAGCGGCCCGCCTCCGGCGAGCTTGTTCAATGCGTCGTCCAAGCCCGGCAGGTTCATGCCGCCAGCCAGGTTCTTCATGGCCTCGGCGTGCAGTTGTTTCGCTTTGCCGATCGCCTGGTTGGCCGCCGCACACAACAAATCTTCGATCAACTCGCGGTCGCCCTGTGCAAACAATCCAGGATCGATCCGGCAACGCAGCACTTCTTCGAGGCCGTTGACTTCCAGTTCGACGAGTCCGCCGCCGGCGACGCCGGTGGCCCGTTTGCCGCGCAGCTCGTCGCTGATTCCGGCCAGCCGGCCCTCGATTTGCTTCGCTTGTTTCAGCAGGGAACCCAGATTTCCCAGTCCTCCAAACACGGCGCACTCCTAATTGTTTAGGGCTGAACGTTCGGTTCAGACTCTTCGAGACGTACGGGGCGGGCGGCGAATAGTTCGATCGCCCGGCGAACGAGGGGATGTTCGACCTTTTCCGATAGTCGTTCGCTGGGCGACGCCGTCCGGCGCGGCGCCGCGGCTGTCTTAGCCTCGTCCGCGGGCTCCGGGGCCAGCAGGCCGAACTCGATTCGGACGCTTTCGCCCGTGACCTCGGCCAACGCCCGTTCCAAGCGGCCGAGATGCTCGGGGCGTTCGCAGAACGATTTCGAGAAAGTATATGCCGCGGGGAAGAAAATGGCTAGGCGGTTTGGCGCCGAAGTTGCTCTGCATTCGGCGGTTTTGACGTGGTCCGCCAACATCCCCGAAAGCCTCGCAAGCACTTCCGACCAGATATGAGCAGTCGTTTGCGGCCGCGATTCGCCGGGCAATTGATCCGGCGAAGGGGCTCGATCCGGCGAAGCGACCAGGGCAGGCCCGTCAGCAAGCCCTTGGTCAGTTAGAGCCTCGTCGCTCGGGAATTTTTTTTTTGCCGCCTCCGATGCCGCCTCCGACATCAGACTGGTCGCCCTTGCCGGCACCGCGGCGACTCTGGCCGGCGACGGCAGGCCCTCGCGCAGTGCGCCCTCGCGCAACTGGCCGATCAGGCCGGACAGTCGTTCCAAGTTTTCCAAGTTGCAAATCCGCACGATCGCCAACTCGGCCAAAATCCGCCCGTGCGTGCTATAACGCAGCCGGGAGATCGTGTGATCGAGGATCTGCATCACCGCCAGCACGGTTTCGAGTCCTAACTGCTTTCCCGCCGCGACCATCGCCGCCCGCTCGCTCGACGAGGCATACAGCAGCGACTCGGCCGGGCAGCCGGCCGCCGCCACCATCATGTCGCGGAAATAGCCGAGCAACTGGTCGAGCAAAGGGCCGATATCGACCCCCTCGGCGACCGCCGCGTCGAGCTCCGCCAAGGCGCCTGCCGCGTGGCGATCGGCCAAATGCCGCGCCAGTTGGCTCAGCCGCCGATCGCCGGCCGTGCCCAACATGCGGTGGACGTCTTCGAGCGTGATTTGCGGGCCGCCAAAGGCGAGCAACTGTTCCAGCAGCGACTGGCTGTCGCGCATCGAGCCGGCGGCGCGGCGAGCGAGGGCTTCGAGCGCTTCAGGCTCGGCCGTGACGCCTTCGGCCTCCACGATCTGCGCCAGCCGGGCGGCGATCGACGGCGTCTGGATGCCGGCGAAGTCGAACCGCTGGCAGCGAGACAAGATGGTGATCGGGATTTTTTCCGGTTCGGTCGTGCAAAAGATGAACTTCACGTGCTCGGGCGGTTCTTCCAAGGTCTTCAGCAAGGCGTTGAAGGCCTCCTTGGTGAGCATGTGGACTTCGTCGATGATGTAGATCTTGAACCGCGACCGGCTTGGGCGCACGTTGACGTTTTGCCGCAATTCCCGCATCTCGTCGATGCCGCGATTGCTGGCGCCGTCGATTTCCAGCACGTCGACGTCTTCGCCGGAAGCGATGCCGCAGCACATATCGCATTCGTTGCAGGGCGTGGCGGTCGGCCCCTGGACGCAATTCAGCGCCTTGGCCAGAATTCGGGCCGACGAGGTCTTGCCCACTCCGCGAGCGCCGGTGAACAGATACGCATGGCCGACCCGGTCGGAGGCGATGGCCCCGGCCAGGGCTTGGGCCACGTGTTCCTGGCCAACCAGATCGGCGAACGTCTGGGGACGGTAGCGCCGTGCGACGACGATGTATTCGCCGGCTTTGGTCGCCGCGGAATCGGAGTTCGAAGCGGGGGACGCGGACATCGGGGGCCTGCCTTGGCGATTCTCGGCTTCAAGGCGCCGAGTTCGGCGGCCGATGAGAGACCCTCCGCACAAAGGGCTGACTGCTTATGGCTGCTGGATTTCTCCCCTGACCAGGTTCACAGGTCCCCATTGCGGGGGCCTCTCATCGGCAGCCGAATTGAGGCGCATTCAGAACTGTAGTTGTACGGGGCGGCAAGCGAGGCGTCAAACGACCGAGCGCGACGCTAGTCGTAAATCACGTCGTCCAAGCGGGAAACGCCGACGACGTCTCGCATGCTGACCCATGCCCAGCGACGGTTCGAGCTGATGCCGTGCCCCCGGCAAGCCAGCACGTATTTTTCGCGGGTCGTCTGCGTGTCGCGCAGATCGTGGATGTCGGCTTCTCCCAGCACGAGAAACTCGCCCTGCCGCTCGACGAGGCGCCCGAGCACGACGAACGGACTGCTCAAGTCGAGCACCACCAACTCGCCGAACAGGTCTTCGAACTTTGGGATCCGCGCAGGCTCCATACCCCTAAAAATAACCGCTCTTCGCAGGGCGAACAATCTGCTTCGGCATTGACGCGACCGGGTCGATTTCCTACCGTCTGCCCACCATGTTGGGTTCCTCTCGCACTTTCCCCTCGGCTATCGCGGCCATCGTCGCGGCGGGCGCGGCTTTGGCCGCGGCCTGCTATGCCGATCCGCCGCTGCAGTTGGCGCCGCGGGAGTCGGTGTTGCTGCTGCGCAACGGGCAAGTCCTCAGCGGCAAGATCACCCCGGCCGGCGATTACTATCTCGTCTCGCTCTCTCACGGAGAGATCCGCGTTCAGACGAGCAAAGTCGACGTGCTCTGCAAGGATTTGCAGGAAGCCTACGAGTACAAGCGGGCCCGGATCAAGCTGGGCAGCGCGGCCGACCACGTGGCGCTGGCCGATTGGTGCATGCACAACGAGCTTTTCGACCTGGCCGAGACGGAGCTTAGCTACGCCTTGGCGGCCGACGTCAACTATCCGCGCATTCGCTTGATCGAGCGCCGGCTCAAATTGGCCCGCCACGATGCGAAGCCGGCGCCGCCGCGCGCCAAGTCCGGCGAGCCAGGCCCCACGAACGAGGAACTCGACCGCTTCATCCGCGGAATGCCCGGCGGCGCCGTGGAATCGTTCACCAGCACGATTCAGCCGTTGCTGGTCAATACTTGCACGACGGGCGGTTGCCACTCTCCCCAGGCCGAGACAAAACTGCAGCTCTTGCGAATCCCGCCCAATTCGGCGGCCAGCCGACGGACCACCCAGCGAAACCTATTTGCCGTCTGGCGATATGTCGACCTGGCCGATCCGGCCGCCAGCCCTTTGTTGACCGTGCCGCTGGAACAGCACGGCAACGCCAAGGCGGCGATGTTCACGAACCATGAAGCAGACCAATACCGGCAGCTCGCGGCATGGGTCGGCGAGGTCTCGCGCGGCAAAAAGCCATCGCAGCCCGCGACCGTGACGCAGCCGGCAGCCGCGCTGCTGCAAACCATGCCGCCCGGCTCGGCAAGCCAGCCCGCCGAGCCGAATGTCGCGGAGCCGAACGCCGCGGAGAGCCGAAAAGGGCGTTCGCGGGCGGCCAAGAAAGATCAGCGGCTGGCGGAGGCGGCAGCGGAGCCGTCGGATGAATTCCCCGAGACGGGCGCCGCGGCGTCTCCCTTCGATCCGCCGGCGGAAACCGGGCCGCAAGCTTCGGCCGAACGCAAACCCCGCGCGCCCGACTACCGGCCGGTCGATCCCTTCGATCCCGAGATCTTCAACCGGCAATTCTTTCAGGACGAAGAATAACTTGCGCCTGCTTTCGGGCGCTCATTGCAGTCCCAAGGCGAATTCGTTGCGGGCCAGCGCGGCGAGGAATTGCAAGTTGCTCTCCAGCAGTCCAGGCAGGCCGGCGATCTCGTCCGGCGTGTGCCAATGGACCGACTCGACTTCGGCAGGCGCGGGGACCAGCACCGCGTCGGCCGCCAATTCCGCCTGCCACCAGGCCAGCTCGACGCTCCAAGGGGTCACGCTCGACCATAGCCGTCGGACCGGCCGGACCACGACCTGCAGTTCCTCTTGCAGTTCGCGGACCAGCGCCGCCTGTTCCGATTCTCCCGCTTCGATTCCGCCGCCCGGAAAGCAAAAAGCTCCGGGCGCTACGACCGTCTGCGAACGGCGAATCACCAGCAACGTCCCTTGCCGCTCGATCACGGCCACCGCCCCGCGACGGCGGACCCAATCAGTGCTTGTTGGTAAATCACTCATCTCGCGAAAGGCCGGGGACCGTCTGTCGCTGAACCGGCTCCTATTCTAGTCCAGGCCATCCAAGAACCCTCTGGGAAAAGGCAGGGTAAGGGCGTCGATCTATTGCACTATTGCAAACAAGCCGCTTGGGCCGTACCGTCGAGTTGACGCACGCCGCATGCGGCGCGATGCGTATTGCCTGACATACAATTACCGCCCGACCAGTCCACACCTCGACCGCGGCGCCTCAACATGCCAAATCGCCTTTCCGTTTCTCGCCTTGCGGGCTTGTTCACGTTGGCCGTTTGCATGGCGGCGTGCTATTTGCCGGGCCGCTCGACGGCCGAAGAAACGCCGCCCGCGAAAGGGGCGCCGGCGAAGCATACGAACCGCTTGGCCAAAGAGACCAGCCCTTACTTGCTGCTGCACGCCCACAATCCGGTCGAGTGGTTCCCTTGGGGCGAAGAGGCGCTGGCCAAGGCGAAGGCCGAAAAGAAGCTGATTTTTTTGTCGATCGGCTATTCGAGCTGCTATTGGTGCCACGTCATGGAACGCGAATCGTTCACGGACCCGCAGATCGCCGCCTATCTGAACGAGCATTACGTGTGCGTCAAGGTCGACCGCGAGGAACGGCCCGACGTCGATGAGATCTATATGGCCGCGTTGCACTTGCTCGGACGGCGCGGCGGCTGGCCGCTGAGCATGTTTCTGACGCCCGACGCCAAGCCGTTTTTCGGCGGGACTTACTTTCCGCCGCGCGACAAGGAGCTGCCGGCGCCGCCGGACGAAGACGGCGCCGCCCGAGAGAAGCGGGCCGTCACCGGATTTCTCACCGTGGTCAAGCTGGTCCAAGACCGCTGGGAGCAGGCGCCCGACGAGTTGACTCGCGTCGGAGGCGAAGTGGCCGCGGCCGTCAAGCGCACGCTCCGCCGGCGGAGCTTGGCCGACGTTCAGCCGCCGGACGAGAACCTCGGCGACGTCGTGCTGGCCGAGCTTGCCGCGCAATACGACGAACAGTACGGCGGCTTTGGCTATAGCGAGGCGGAGCCGCAGCGGCCGAAATTCCCCGAGCCGCCCAATCTGACGTTTCTCATCGACCGCATCCGCCGCTCGCCCGACGACAAGGCGCGGCAGATGCTCGTCGGCACGCTGGAAAAGATGGCCGCCGGCGGAATTCGCGATCACGTCGGCGGCGGATTTCATCGCTACAGTACCGATCGCTACTGGCGGATTCCGCACTTCGAAAAAATGCTCTACGACAACGCCCAACTGGCCAGCGTCTATGCCGAGACGTACCGCGCGACGGGGCGGGAAGACTTCAAGCAAGTCGTGCAGGAGATGTTGTCGTTCGTGGCCCGCGAAATGACCGATCCGGCCGGCGGCTTTTATTCGGCCCTCGATGCGGAAACCGACGCCCAAGAAGGCGCCTATTACGTGTGGACGCGCGAAGAGTTGAAAAAACTGCTGACCGCCGACGAGTTCGCGCTGCTGGCCGACGTTTACGGCGTGGCCGCCGGACCGAACTTCGAAGAGCATTCGGTCTTGTTGTTGGCGCGGCCACTGGCGCAGTCCGCGAAAAAACATCGATCGACCGAGGCCGAGCTTGAGGGCCGCCTGGCGCCGATCCGCCAAAAGCTGCTCGCCGCGCGCGAAAAACGCAAGCGACCGCTGACCGACACCAAGGTGCTGACGAGTTGGAACGGGCTGATGATCCGCGGGCTGGCCGATGCCGGCCGCTTGTTCGAAGAGCCCAAATACGTCGACGCGGCGGGCCGCGCCGCCGACTTCGCGCTGCGAAAGCTGCGCAGTTCGGAGGGGCGATTGCTGCACGCCTATAGCGGCGGCAAAGCGAAGCTGAACGCCTATCTCGACGACTACGCATTCCTGGTCGACGGCCTGATCGCCCTGCATCAGGCCACCGGCGAGGCCCGTTGGCTGCAAGCGGCCGAGGAACTGACTGCGACCCAAATCGAGCAGTTCTGGGACGCCGAAGAGGGCGGCTTTTTCTTCACGTCCAACGACCACGAGGAGTTGTTGGCCCGCAGCAAAGACCCGGCCGATTCGGTCACTCCCTCGGGCAATGCCGTAACGGCAGGCAATCTCGTCTATCTTTCCCAGGCGCTCTCCAAACCGGAATACTTGGAGCGAGCGCACAAGACCGTTTCGGCCTTCGCCGGGTTTCTGGCCCAGGCCCCGGCTTCGATGCCTCGGATGGCGACCGCCTGGACGGCGATCCAGTCGGCCGAAAAACCCGCCGCAAAATGACCGAGAATCCCTACCAATCCTCTTCCGCGGCCGACCCCGCGGCGCTGCAGCAGTTGGGGCAGCCCTTGGTAGACGCGCTGGACGCGTATCGGCGTTCGCACGGCGTCTATCCGCCCTCGCTCGAAGCGGCCGGCGCCGGGCCGGTCAACACTCCTGCCGGAGCGTTCGAGTATCAAGTCGCACAAGACGGAAAGCGCGCCTCGATCTACATCGGCGATTACGCCGAGCGCCGTTTTCGGGCCCGCTGGAGCAGCGAAATCGGCTGGTTTCTCGACGAATAGTCCAGCTCAATGGACTTCTTTTCGATTTCCGCGAAGAAGGCCCTGAGAAGGAGCGGGGGCGCCATAATCCTTGACTCCCCTTTGCCCGGCGCCCGGAGGGATGCTAGGCTGGCGGGGCATTTGCCGCCAGCGCCAGGGTCTGCACCTCGGCCCGCCAACGGGCGACGCGGACCGGCGGCATCATGCGATTGCCGTCGCGGGCTATGGCAGGTCCGTGCGGGGAAGACGGAACGTCCTCATGTTCGGAAACGCTCCTTCGGCAGCCAAGCGCTACGGCGTCGCGCTGAGCGCGCTCGCCGCGGCGACGCTGCTGCGATTGTGGGCCGATCCGCTGCTGGCCGGCAGCGGCTTCGCGATCATGTTCGCGGCCGTGATGATCGCGGCCTGGTATGGAGGACTTGGGCCGTCGCTCCTGGCGCTTACCCTGAGCCTGGCGATTTCGATTGCACTGTTCGGCCCCCCGCGGGACGAACCACCGGAGCCTCCGATCAGGGTTTGGACCGGGTTGGCGGTATTCTTCTTC
>DATNEC010000607.1:0-2369 GCA_035606815.1 Pirellulales bacterium | reverse complement strand
ATCTACGAAATGCACGTCCGCGGCTTCACGATGGGCCGCTCCAGCAGCGCCGACGCACCGGGCACGTACCTGGGCGTCATCGAAAAAATCCCTTACTTGCAATCGCTCGGCGTGACGGCCGTCGAACTGATGCCGGTGCATGAATTCCCGACGAACCACTGGTCGGGGCGCACCGAGGCCCGGCCCAACTATTGGGGCTACGATCCGCTGGCCTTCTTCGCGCCGCATCGAGGATACGCCGCCGGCGGCGAGCCGGGCGCGCAGGTCGCCGAGTTCAAGCAGATGGTCCGCGCGCTGCACCAGGCCGGCATCGAGGTCATTCTCGACGTGGTCTTCAACCACACTGCCGAGGGCAACCAGCACGGCCCGACGTTGAGCTTCAAGGGGCTGGCCAACCGCGTCTATTACATGCTGGCCAACGGCGGCGGCGAGTATCGCAATTACACCGGCTGCGGCAACACAGTCAACGGCAATCATCCGGTCGTCCGCGAGATGATCTTCCATTGCCTGCGGCACTGGGTGCATAACTATCATGTTGACGGGTTCCGCTTCGATCTGGCCTCGATTCTCAGCCGCGATCGCAACGGCGAATTGCTGCCCAACCCGCCGTTGGTCGAAGCTATCGGCGAGGATCCGCTGTTGGCCCGGGCCAAGATCATTGCCGAGGCCTGGGACGCGGCCGGCGCCTACCAGGTCGGGTCGTTCTCGAACCACCGTTGGGCCGAGTGGAACGGCCGCTATCGCGACGACGTGCGGCGGTTTTGGCGCGGCGACTGCGGCATGGTCGGCCCGCTGGCCACGCGGCTGGCCGGTTCGAGCGATCTCTACGGACCGAGCGGCCGGCGGCCTTATCACAGCATCAACTTCATCACGTCGCACGACGGCTTCACGCTCAACGACCTGGTCAGCTACAACGAAAAGCACAACGCCGCCAACGGCGAAGACAACCGCGACGGCGACAACAACAGCTACAGCTACAACCACGGGGTCGAAGGCCCCACGCGAAGGCAAGCGGTCCAGCGACTGCGGGCTCGGCAGATCCGCAATGAGCTGGCCACGCTGTTCTTGAGCCAGGGCGTGCCGATGCTGCTGATGGGCGACGAATGCCGCCGCACCCAGCAGGGCAATAACAACGCCTATTGCCAAGACAACGTGATCTCCTGGTTCGATTGGAACCTGGTGCAAAAGCACGCCGACTTGTGGCGGTTTTGCCAGGGTCTGATCGCCTTTCGCAAGCGCCAGCCGACCGTGCGCCGCGCCGACTTTTTGCGCGGCGAGCCGGCGGCGCCGGGCCTGCTGCCCGACGTCAGTTGGTTCAGCCCCGATGGGGGCGCGCTCGATTGGGAGCATGCCGGCGGCAGCTTGATTTGCCTGTTCGGCGCCTGGCCGTCGACCGGGCCCGACAGTCCCGCGGCTCGGCCCGTGATGCTCTTGATTCACGGCGGTTCGGCCCCGCGGCGTTTTTGCCTGCCGCATTTGTCGCAGGAAGTCGATTGGCGGCTGTTCGTCAACACGGCGGCCGAAAGCCCGGCCGACATCTACCCCGACGCCGACGGCCCGGCCCCGCTCGACGGCAGTCTGACGCTGGTCGAGCACTCGCTGATGTGCTATGTGGCGGCCGGTTGAGCGCGGCACGCGCGCTTGGCGTCAAAACTCCAGGCGCCGGCGCCATTGGCCATGATGAACAGCATGGCGCCCATCATCGAGAGGTTTTTCATGAACTGGATCATCTGTTCTTGAATGGCCTTGGCGTCTTCCAGGTTCCAGAAGTCGTGGAAGTAATACGTCGCCAGCACCAGGAAAGCGAACAACAGCAAGGCGCCGAATCTCGCCTTGTAGCCCACGATCACCGACAACCCGCCGACGATCAAAAACGCGATAGCCCCGGCCAGCAGCACTTGCGGGGCCGGTAAGCCTTTGGGCTTCATCGCGTGCTCCACGACCTGATTGAAGTTGGGGATGTCGTTGCCTATCGAAGCCGCCAGAAAGATCGTCGCCAGCGCGACGCGCCCCGCCACGGACAACAGGCCCTGAATGACTTGGTTCATCGGATAGCTCCTTGAAAAGGCTAAAACTTACGCCAGATCGAACAGCATGATCTCGGCGGGCTTTTCGGCGCGCACGGCGAGCGACGGTTCCTCGCTGATCGCGACGCCATCGCCCTCCGAGAGCGGCTGACCGTTGAGCGTCACGCCGCCGCGCAGCACCTGCAGCCAGGCATGGCGACCGGCGGGCAAATCGTAGTTCAGTTCTTCGCCCCCTTCGAGCGTCGCCAGATAAATCGCGGCGTCCTGCCGAATCGCAAGCGAGCCATCGCGGCCGTCGGGCGAAGCGGTCAACTGCCACTTGCCTCGGCGACCGGCGTCGTC
>DATNEC010000596.1:0-7650 GCA_035606815.1 Pirellulales bacterium | reverse complement strand
CGCCTTCCGATCCCGCTCCGGTCGACATGATCGAGACGATGGTCGAACTTCGCCCGCGCGAACTTTGGCCGAGGCGCAAACTGACCGAGCGCGATGCTCGCAAGCAGGCCAGGGCCGTGCTGGGCGCGCTAGCGGCGGAGGAAATGATCGAACCGCCGGCCGACGGCGCGGCCGAAACCGCGCTGGTCGACGAAGCCGCCGCCGAAGCCCTGGTGCGGTTCGACGGACTGATGCGGGAGTACGCCTATCTTCGCAATTGTGAATTCGAAGAATCGCTGGCCCAGAAGCTGGTGCAGGGGCTGACGGAAAGTTTGATCGCCCGGCTCGATCGGCAAGGCGCTTTCGAGCGACCGCCCACCGACGGCGAATTCGCCCAGGTCGCCCAGAGTTTGATGGCCCACGCCGACCACCACCTGGCCGTATCGCCCGAGCTCGACGATGTGACCTTGCTGGCGCGGCACGCCGGGCGCCAACTTGCCGCCCTGGGCCTCGTCAAAGAGGGCGTCGAGTTGTTCGAAGACCGGCCCCCGCTATGGCGAAAGGTCGTGGAACTGGCCGGCGGCGCGCTGGGCGAAACGCCGCCGACTTTTTTCACGCGATTAGCCGACGACGTGCTGGGCCGCTATCGGGCGGCATGGCGCGAACACGCGCGCGAATTGAATGCGGCATTGTTCACCCGTGGCACGGAAACGTATACACGCCTGGCCATCGAGGAACTGCTGGCCCGCGCGACGGTGCGCGACGTGCGGCTGACCGAATACTTGGCGCAGGTTCGCCGCTTCCGCTCGCGGCGGGTTCCGCAGCACCGCGCCCATCATGCCCACGGCGCCGGCAACGGCTTGATGAACATGGCCCCGCCGCCCGACGTCGCTCCGCAACCGCAATTGAAGGCGCTGCAAGAACGATTGGCGTCCGCCATGCGCTGGCGGGCGCTGTTGCGGCCCTGCGAATCGGCGGACTTGTCCGATCCCGGCGGAGAACTCGACCGCGCGCTCCAGATGCCCGGCTGGGCGAACGTCTGGACGCGGCCGATCCAGAACCGCGTCGACATGCTGTTCACGGGCGTCAACACCGACATTGGCGTGCGCGTGCTGGGCCGCCGACTCGACGACGTCGTGCGCGCGTCGGAAGAAATCGCCGCGGTGCTGAAGCAGGTAGCCGGCTCGGAGTACGTCATGGCCGAAGCGGTCCGCGGCAAAGGCTACGTGGAAATCCACGTCGATCGCGAGAAGGCGGAGCGGTTAGGCGTAAGCGTCGGCGAGGTTAACGACGTGATCGAGACGGCGCTCGGCGGCAGACTCGCCACGACCACGGTCGAGGGCCGCGAACGGCACGGCGTGCGCGTGCGCTACGCGGCCCGCTGGCGCGAAGACGAGGAAACCATCCGCGGCCTGCCGGTGCCGCGGCGCAGGCGCGCTCCATCGGCCGAAGGACAAAAGCGCGGCGAGGCTGGTTCACCCGTCCTTGGGACGATTCCGCTGGCCGAAGTGGCCGAAGTGCGGATCGTCGAAGGGCCGGCGTCGATCAAGAGCGAAAACGGAATGTTGCGAAACTACGTGCGGCTGAACGTGCGCGGTCGCGGCGCCTTGGACTTCATCGACGAGGCGCGCCGCGCGATCGCCGACAAGGTGCGTTTGCCCGCGGGCGTTTACGTCGAGTGGACCGGGCAATTCGAGCACGACGTGCGGACGATTCGCACATTGACGCTGGTTCTGCCGCTGGCGACCGCCATGATTCTGCTCATTCTCTACTGGACCTATCGCGAGTTGGCCGACGCCCTGTTGATGCTGCTGGCCGCGCCCGGCGCATTGGTCGGCGGGGTGCTGTTTCAGTGGCTGCTCGGCTACGATTTTTCGGTCACGGTGCTGGTCGGTTACATCGCCTGCTTCGGCATGGCGATCTCGACCGGCATGATCATGCTCGTCTATCTGCGCGAGGCGATCGCAAAAGCGGGCGGTCTGGAGCGGATCAGTCTGGCCGAGTTGCGCCAAGCGGTGTTGGACGGGGCGGTCCACCGGCTGCGGCCGAAACTGCTTACCGAGGGGACGACCATCCTCGGCCTGGCGCCGATGTTGTGGGCTTCCGGCGTCGGCGCCGAAGTGATTAGGCCGATGGCCGCCCCCGTGCTGGGCGGCATTCTGATCGCCGACGAGGTGATCGACCTGCTGCTGCCGGTCATGTTCTATTGGGTCCGCCGCAGGAGGTGGCTGCGCTTGCACGGGCCGACAGCTCAGCTTTCGGGGCAAGCAGACGGGGCGCCATGCGGCGTCCTCGAACCCGCGGTTGCGGATACGTTCTCAACGACCAGGTAGAACAGGAGCTTCTCGATGGGCGGCATTCGAAGCGGGGCCAGGGGCCGGTCGATCCTCCTCGCGCTTGCGCTGGCGGCGAACGGCTGCGGCGGAGCCGACGTCAAAGACTACATCCCGGCCGACGAGGTGGCCCGATCGGCCCTCAAGGCCGCGCTCGACGGTTGGCAAACGGGGAGCCAGGCGACGCCGGTCGAGGGGCTCGCCAAATCGATCGAATTGCAAGATGCCGCGCACCGAGACGGCCGCAAGCTGAAGTCTTACGAGATCGTCGGGCCATCGCCCGGCGACGACCAGAACCGCCGCTACAAGGTCAAGCTGTTCTTCGACGGCGAGCCCTCGCCGAGCGAAGCGATCTACGTGATCGTTGGCAAAGATCCGCTTTGGGTGTTCAACGATCGCGATTTTCAAAAGGCGGGCGGGATGTAAAGGACGGCAAATGCACGGGCCGAGCGGCTGGGTCATTCCTGGCCCTTGACGGTCAGCCAGACCGGACCGTCGGGCCATAAGCCCAGCGATGCGGCCGGCTTGACGACCAGTCCCGGACGAACGGTCAGATCGAATTCCTGAATTACTCGGGCCACGACGAGTTGCATCGCCAGCAACGCAAACTCATTTCCGATGCACTGGTGCGGCCCGCTGAGAAAGGGGAAATAAGCCTCCTTGGGACGATCGGCGATGCGCTCCGCGGCGAACCGATCGGGGTCGAAAACCTCCGGCGAGTCCCAGAAGCCCGGATGCCGGTGAGTGACGTACGGACACAGAACCACCGTGGAACGCGGGGGAATGCGGAAACCGCCGATCTCATCCTCGGCGACGACCTCGCGCGGGATGATCCAGATCGGCGGGTAGAGCCGCATCGACTCTTGAATCACGGCGCGCGTGGTCTGCAACTGCGGGGCGTCGGCAGCCGTCGGCAGCCGGTCGCCAACCGCCGTCTTGACTTCTTCGCGGACGCGCTGACGGATCGCCGGATGACTGGCCAACAAATACCAGGTCCAGGCAAGCGCGGTGGACGTCGTCTCGTGGCCCGCCAGCAAGAAGGTCAGCACTTCGCTGCGGAGCTGGTCGTCGCTCATTTTCTCGCCCGTTTCTTCGTCTCGGGCCTGAATCAGCATCGAAAGCAGGTCGCCGTGGTCGGTCTCGTCGCGCAGCCGCTCTCGAACGATCGCCGTCACGATCCGGTTCAGCGTGGAAACCGCCTGTTTGAATCGGCGGTTCGTCGACGTCGGAACCCACAATGGGGGCGAACCGACGGGATGATGGAACCGCTGTTCGAAATATCGCCCCAGCTCGGAAAACGCCTGCCCCACTTCGTCGGCTTCATGGCTTACGTCCCGGTCGAAGAGCGTGCGGCTGGCGATGGCCAGCGTCATCCGCGACATCTCGTGCCGGGCCTCGACCTCCTTCTCGTGCGGCGCCAGGGCGCGCCATCGCGATGCAAGTTTGGAGGCTTCCTCCACCATCACGCCGGCATACTCGGGCAACCTCTGCCGGTGAAAGGCGGGCTGCGCCAACCGCCGCTGGCGTAGCCAGTAAGCGCCCTCGGAAACAGTCAGGTTCTCGCCAAAGAGTCGCCGCAGCAGTCGATACTGCCAGCCGCGCACGTAGTTCTTCTGCTGGTCGTGCAGCACCCGGCGGACGTGCTCGGGATGGTACAGAAAATGGACCGTCACCGGCCCGATGCGAAAGCGGAAGACGTCGCCAAACCGCTCTCTCGCCTGCAATTGAAAGCCAAGCGGGTCGCGCAGGAAGGCGCCCAATGGGCCATAGGGCAGCGGAATGCGATGCGTGATTCCTGGGGCCGCAGCCATGTCGTGTCGCTCCCGCCGCGAGGCGCCGCAACCCCAGCCCCTTGGTTTGGCAGGCCCTTGGTTTGGCGCTGCCTGGGATTCTCATCCGCCATCGCACATTCTAGTCGCCGGCGCACGGCCGCGAATCATCGCGCGCCCTTTTTCTTGGCCCTCCAGACCGCTTAAGTGTTGCGGCATTAACCTTGCCGGCATAGATTGCAGGGGCGCGAAACTCCGCCTAGGCGACCGATCCCGAACCCACGACGAGAAAGGCGCATCGCTATGGAGGCTGGCAACCCGTCCCCAGTTTGGGCGTTGTTGATTTTAGCGCCCGCCATCATCCTCGGCATTGGACAACTAATTTGCCTGGTGCGGGTCATCGTCGAGATGTTCAAGCGAGGCGAAACCGGGATGGGCATCGTCTGCATCGCGCTGTCTCTCTGCACGGGAATCGGCGGCTTGATTGCATTCGTCTACGGATGGGTCAAGTCGTCGCAGTGGGGGCTAAGAACCGTCATGTTGGTCTGGACGGGCTGCATCGTGCTGCAACTCGTGTTGGTAGTCGTGGCCCTCATTGCCGGCGTCCTTAGCGGCCCGATCCTGTTCCAGCCCGCCCCCGCGGTTGGGATGTAGCCGGGCGATGACGGCGCCGCCCATCCGTTGCGCAATTGGAAGAGCTGACGCCATGCAACGAGGAACGCCTTTCGCGCGCCGCGACCTGCTCGCGTTCGGCTTGGCATCGGTAGGGGGCGGGCCGTTGGCGGCGATTCTGCGGGCCGCCGAAGGCGCCGGTTCGAAGCCGCGAGCCAAGTCCTGCATCCTGCTCTATATGGATGGCGGACCAAGCCATCTCGATCTCTGGGATCTCAAGCCGCTGGCGGCGGCCGAGATTCGCGGGCCGTTTCAGCCGATCGCCACGAGCGTCGCCGGAGTGCAAGTCGGCGAGCACTTGCCGCTCGTCGCCCGGCAGATGCACCGACTGGTGCAGATTCGCAGTATGCGCCATCAAGAGACCGTCCACGACCCGGCCGTATACCAGATGCTTACCGGCCGCAAACACGTCAGTTCGGCCGGCGGCTTGAAGGTCGAAGATTCCGACTTCCCGCAGATGGCGGCGGCTTTCGGCCGCGTCGATCGGCGCCCGGCGACGATGCCCAAAGTCGTCGAACTACCGGAAACCATGAAGATGGAGGCGCGCATATTGCCCGGGCAGAACGCCGGTTTTCTGGGCGGCTCGTACGATCCGTTCCGCGTCGAAATCACGCGCGAGCCCAAGTTGGTCAAGCCGTCGCTCGGCTTGCGCAGCGACCTCTCGCCCGATCGTCTGGCCCGTTTCGCCTCGCTCGTCGGCCACCTGAACGACGATCTGGCCCGGTTGGATCGTTCGCCTGAAATGCAGTTGTTCGACGACTACCAGCAGCAGGCGTTGGCGCTGTTGGGGCGGCCCAGCGTGCAGGCCGCCTTCGACTTGGAGCGCGAACCGCCGGCGATGCACGACTTCTACGGGCGCCATCGCCACGGGCAATCGGTCTTGCTTGCCAGACGGCTGGTGGAAGGCGGCGCCCGCTTCGTGACGGTTTATTGGGGACAAGAGCCGCAGGACTGGGCCGACGGCCGCGGCGAGCGATTGGCCAACAATCCTTGGGACACGCACCGCAACCATTTCCCGCTCGTCAAAGACCGGCTGCTGCCGCGGGCCGATCGAGCGCTGGCCGCCTTGCTTGACGATCTGGCCGAGCGCGGCTTGCTCGACGAAACGCTCGTAGTCTGGATGGGCGATTTCGGCCGGACGCCCAAGATCGACAAGAAATATGCCAGCCGCGATCATTGGCCGCACGCCTTCACGGTGCTGTTGGCGGGGGCTGGCTTACCAGGCGGGGCGGTCTTCGGCCGCACCGACCGACATGCCGCGACGGTCGAGGAGGATCCTGTCAGTCCCGCCGATCTGACCGCCACCATCTTTTCGGCCCTCGGCGTCGACGCCGGCAGCCTGATCTCCGACCGGCAGGGAAACGCCTATCTCCTTTCGACTGGCCGCGCGGTGACGCGATTGTGGGGGTAAAGCCGGCTCAGGCCAAGCCGCGCATCGGTTATGATGGCGTAACTGCGCCATCTCGCCGTGTTGCTCGGAAAGTAAACGCGGCATCTCGGCGCGTTGCCGGAAAGCGGCGAGATGCCGCTTCTACTTTGTTAATCGAAGATGGCCAATTCGCCGGCGGCCGTCTTGGGAAAGTTGGGAATCTTCGTAGGCCGCCGCCTGATCGTGGCTTTCGGAGAATCACGAAAACACGAAAGAGCGAAGACCACGAAAAGAGACTGCAAAGAACACACTCAATGAATCTGGGACCGCGACCTACACGCTTTGGTTTCGTATTTCGTTCTTTCGTGTTTTCGCGATCCTTTTGCAGGTCGGCGCGGAGATTTAGCGAAGATGGCCGCTTCGCCGGTGGCCGTCTTGGGAAAGTTGGCCATCTTCGTCAGCGGCAACAGGAGCAACTCGTCGCTTCGCGACGCGTCATCACGAACACGCCGCGGTCTTTGCTGCTGCGATAATTGGCGACGAAGTCGTTCGGCGTGGCGTGCCCTTCGTAGCGGTAGACGCCGCCGGCAAGTTTGCCGAGATCTTTCTGCCCGGAGAGCAGATAGCGGTCGCCTTCCGCCTGGGCTGAAAGCAACATGCTGTACTCGAAGGGCAGGAACTTGAAGAACGTGCCGTGGAAGCGGGCGCAATAATGGCTGTCGTCGACCTTGGTGATAATCGCCTGAAGCTTGCCATGATGCCCGGTGCAATGGCTTTCCCAGCAACCTTCCCAGCAGCCGCTCAGATCGCCGCCGGTTGCGCAGCAGCAGGGCGAATTCCAATCGCGGCGGAAACCCGAAAGCGCCGAGCAGCCGCTCGACGCGAGCAAGGCCAGGACGAGTAGGGCCAGCGAAACGCTCGAAACAGGGCGGGCGGCGGTTTTCATGGCGGGCGCGTGCGGGGCGAGGCGGGAAAACGGGCGGAGCGGCGCAAGGGCGGTAAAAGCGCCGTTGCGCCCAGCAGCATGATCGGTGCGCAGGGCCGGATTCTTGAGCGAATCGCCGCGCAGCATCCGCGCGGCGGCAAGCTGGCGAAACGGCGAGCTTTGTGCGATGATGGGCGTTAGGAACGGACGGGCCAGCGTCCGCCCGCGGTTCGAGCGGGAAACACGCCCGATGAGCGACACCCTTAAGCTAGTTTGCCAGCTCTTCGACCAGGCCGACGACCTCGTTTGCCTTGCGACCTTGCGCGCCAGGCCATTTTATTGGAACCCGGCGGGTCGCCGCCGTTTGGGTCTGACCGCCGACGCCGACCTCTCGGCACAGAGCTTGTTCGGCTTCTATTCCAAGGAGACGCAGTCGTTGCTGCGCAAGGCCGCCTTTCCGGCCGTGCGCGACGCGGGCCGCTGGGAGGGCAAAGGGGCGCTGCGAGATCGGCAGACGGGCGCGAGCTTCGACGTTCAGATCACCGCCTTTCTCGTGCGCCATCCGCGGAAGAAGAAATCCGTCTGCTTGGCGCTCGTGCATCG
>DATNEC010000531.1:0-2543 GCA_035606815.1 Pirellulales bacterium | reverse complement strand
TCGATGTCGGCCGCCAGGTATTCCGGCTGCCGGCTGCGGACGGCCGTAAAAAAGTTGCCGAAATGGTCGCCGCCGCCGTTGAACTTGGTCGTCATGTTGCCGTCGAGGTCGAAGGCCGCTCCGCCGTTGTAGCTGGAGAGCACGACGTAGCCGTCGCTGCCTTCGAAGATCACGCCGACGTTGGCGCCGCGCAGCGGCTGGGTTTTCAGGCCGCGGACCTCGAACACCAGCGTCTTGTCGCCGTAGTCGTGAATCACGGTTTGCGAGTTGGCCGTTTCGCCCGCGTCTTCGTAGCCGTAGCGGCCGCCGTAGCTGAGCACGCCCTTGGAAAGCCCGTCGACGCCCAGGCCCCAGCGGGCGATGTCCATCTGGTGAATGCCCTGGTTGCCCAGGTCGCCGTTGCCGTAGTCCCAGAACCAGTGCCAGTCGTAATGAAACTGGTTCCGCGTCACCGGTTTTTGCGGCGCCGGGCCGAGCCAAATGTTGTAATCGACGCTGGCCGGCGGGGCGTGCTCGCCCTTGGGGCCGATCGAGCCGCGCGGCTTGTAGCACAGCCCGCGGGCGACCTTCACCTCGCCGATCTTGCCGGCCTTCACGTAGTCGATGGCCTCGATCGTGCCGGCCATCGAGCGGCACTGCGTGCCGGTCTGGCAGATTTTCTGGTGCGCTCGGGCGGCTTCGACGATGCGGCGCCCTTCGCTGACGTTGTGGCTGACCGGCTTCTCGACGTACACGTCTTTGCCGGCCTGAATGGCCCAGATGGCGGCCAGCGCGTGCCAATGGTTCGGCGTGGCGATGCTGACCACGTCGACCGCCGGATCGTCGTAGACTTGCCGCAAATCCTGGACGTATTTCGGCGCCCGGCCTTGGCGCTTGGCCGTTTCCTCGACCCGCTTCATGCCCCAGTCGCGGTCGGTATCGCAGATATAGGTGACTTCGATGTTGTACTTGTCGGTATGGCCATAGGCGTTGAGATGTTCGTTGCCGCGTCCCTTGACGCCCACCACCGCCACGCCCAGCCGATCGTTTGGTCCCTTGCCCTGCTTAGGCTCTTCGGCCCGCAGCATCTTTGGCGTTCCAGCCGCCATTGCCGCGGCGGTCGCCGCGAACATCGAGTTTTCGAGGAACTGCCTGCGAGAGAATTGCGTCATGAAACTTGCTCCCAAAGTTTATTCGAAGGACCGCCTGTTGATCGCCCAAACCGATTGCCCGCAAAAGGTTGCCCCGCCAAGCCCTCTAGCCTAACAAACGGCCCTGGTCTTTTGCCAGCGAAAAACGGTAGGTCAGGCTTTCCATCCTGACATGTCTACGGCTCGTCCGACAATGCGTCTTGGCATTCAATCTCAACGACCGCCTGAACCCGGTCGCCGACCGGCTCGAAGAAGGCTGCGACAACGGCGCCAGTGCAACCCTCCGGGGCATAAAGCGAGCCGTCGTAGATCCGCGATCGCCAATAGTTCTGCAATTCCTGACAGTTCGCCGTAAGCAACTGCAATTCGTTCCATTTGGATCGCTCATCGCTTTTTTTGGCGCCTACCTTGCCGACGAGCAACATTCCGGGCGCGACGCGAGTTCCGATTTGCGGCAATCCGTCAGATGATAGGTACGATAGATCATCAACGTCTACAAGATCGTACAGATCAGTCGTGAACTCCTCGGGAGCCCCGTTCTCGTCGTGTTCTTGGCGGCATGTCAGGATGAAGTTTCGTTGTTCGCTCATGGTCGTTAACTCCGACGGGCGAGCCCGCCCTGCGTCGGCCGCGGCTTTTACGAGGCGGGGCGACACCTATCGCCCTTCAAGCATGCCCTAGCAGTTCGAGCACTTCGCGGCGCGCGTCTGAGAGCGTCAACCCCTGTTCGATCAAGAGTTGGCCGGCGATGCATTCCGGCTGCCGGAGCAATCCCAGCAAAAGATGCTCAGTTCCGACGTAGCGGTGGCCGAGCGCACGGGCTTCTTCCATCGCGTGCTCGATCAGCCGCCGGCTTGCGGAGCTTTGCGGCAAACGGAGACCGCGTTGAGCAGCCAAGAATCGCCTGAAGGCGCCGCGTGTCGCTTGCCAGACGGAACGCGGACGTTCGGCATAGGGAAGGCTCGCTGCGGGTGCAGCCGCAGGGGGATGCGGCTTGCCGCATGCTGTGACCGCTGCCGAAAGCGACTCCCAGTCGACGCCAAGGTCGCGCAGCACATGAGCGCCGACGCCCCTCGCTTCTTCAAGCAGTCCGAGCAAAATATGCTCGGTATCCACCGCCGGAACGTTGCGACGCAGAGCATCTTGGTTTGCCAGCGCCATGACCTTGCGGGCTCGATCGGTGAACCGCTCGTACATGGCTTGTTCCTTAGCGGCCGGCGCGAGGCTGTCGCCGCAGTATAACCCGACGCCCTGCGAAGCAAAAACCGATTTTTTCAGCGAGCGCCTTGATTCGGCTCGTTTTGGCCACGGATGGAACACCGATCAAACACGGATTGAGCCGCCGTAGCACAAGCGTCCCGCTTGTGCCGGCAGTCGGCAAAACGACGCGGCGGGCAGGCTTCCGGTGAGTAA
>DATNEC010000524.1:0-6383 GCA_035606815.1 Pirellulales bacterium | reverse complement strand
CAAGCAGAGCAAGTTCTCGGTCACGCCCCAGGGCGAGTTGAACGTCAAGAACGGGCCTGGAGCGTTGGAGAGCGAAGCCCAGTTCGGGGATTTCGTGTTGCAGCTCGAAGTCTTTTCCAACGGCAAGCATTTGAACTCGGGCGTGTTTTTTCGCAGCATCCCGGGCGAATTCTCCAATGGTTACGAGAGCCAAATCCAGAACGGCTACAAGGACGGCGACCGCACGCAGCCGCTCGATTTCGGCACCGGGGCCATCTATCGCCGCCAGAAGGCCCGCAAAGTGGTCTCCAACGACTTCGAATGGTTTTCGAAAACGCTCGTCGTCTCCGGCGATCACGTGGCCGTGTGGGTCAATGGCTATCCGGTGACCGATTGGACTGATACGCGGGCCCCCAATGTCAACCCCCGGCAAGGTCTGCGCCGCGAGGCCGGCACGCTGATCCTTCAAGGCCACGACCCGACGACCGATTTGTCGTTTCGAGATTTGCGCGCGGCGGAGATGCCTGGCGGGGACAAGCCGGAGAAATAGCAGAGCGGTGATCGGCTGTTCGGATGTGCTAGGCACGACGCTAGCATCCATAAAGCAAGGCGAGGCTTGCCATGCGATCCACCCTACTCGTCGCGATTGTGCTTTTGTCCATAGGTTGCTCGCAACAACCCTCCGCACCCGCCCCGCCGCCGCGCGTGGCGGCAAATGCAAACGGCGAGCCTATCATCGCGGCGCCTGTCGCGAAAACTGAGCCGACAAAATCCGATACGATCAAACCGCTCGCCAAAGCGAAGCAGGAGCGGTTGCTGGGGAAAAGGCTGAACGGCGGCTTGGGCGATTCCTTCGGCCAATTCGGCAACATGTTCTTGGTTTCTAGCCGCTTGCAACTCGGCTGCGGCGTGGGCCTAATGTCCCCTTCAAAGGAGATCGGGCAGTCGCAGTTGCAACCCGCGTTTCCTCAAACCTATCAGCCGACGCTGCGTGAGCTGCTCGACGCAATCGCCTTGCAGACCTCTTCGCAATGGAAATACGATCCGAGCAGCAAGTATCTCAAAAGCGACGTCGCACACGGCGGCGCCATCGACGGGCTCGCGATGTTCGAGTTCACGCTGACGAAACGCGATAAGCCGTTCGAAGTCGATCTTGCCGAAGGCTGGCATGCGGTCGACAAGGGGAATTGGATGATGTACGTCCCGCCCGTTTTTCCTGTGGGCATGGACATCTACGAGTTGGGGAGCTATTCGTCGGAAGACAAGACGCGCGAAACGGCTCTCATCAAGCGAATACGGACGGACGTGTCGTTGGAATGGGCGCGGCGGATCAAGCCGGATATTAAAGAGCGAGATCTGGGCGCCGCCAAGGTCGGCTCGTTCGACGCCCTGTTCTGCGAGGCGACAATCAGCGGGCGGCTGAACCAAAGAATTCGCTGGCGTCAATGGGTGTTTACGGTCGGCGATAAATGTTATCTCGTGATCAGCACGATCTTCCCGGAATTCGAAGACAAGATCTTTCCTGGCGTCGAGAAGATGCTGGCCTCTTTTCGGATCAAGGATTAGGTTTCGGTCCCTCCCCCTCCCCCCGAGGGCGGCAGCACGCATATTGTTCAGGGTTTTTTTGACGAACGGCAGCCGGACGGAGTAAACTGCGCTTTCAGTGGAGCGACGCGGACAGAGAGGCCGGGCCGGCATTTCGCTTCTCACATCGCACCATCGCACGTCGCTCCGCGGAAAGGTGAACCATGCGTTTGCAAGACATCCTCCGCCTCAAGGGAACCCACGTCCACGTCATCTCTCCCGACGCCGCCTTGGACGAAGTCGTGCGCGAATTGATCGCCCACAACTGCGGCTCGTTGGTGGTCTGCGAAGCCGGCGCGGGCGCGGCACACGGGCCGATGGTCGGGATCATCACCGAGCGAGACATTCTACGGGCCTGCGCCGCGGGCCGCGGCCCGCTCGATCGGCTCAAGGTCGCCGAAATCATGTCGCGGCGACCGCTCACCGCCGCGCCGAACGACACCCTCGACGACGCCATGGGCCGGATGACCGAGCACCGCATCCGCCATTTGCCGGTCCTCGACGAAGGACGATTGGCCGGCATTATCTCCATCGGCGACGTCGTCAAGGCGCATCACGACCAGGTCGCTCTGGAAAACCACTACCTGAAGAGTTACATCCAAAGCTGACCGGCCCGGCCGACCTTTGATGGGAACGAAGACCAATCCTTTGGCGAAAGCCAAGGAAGAACTCGACTCGTTGCGGCGCCGCGTCGCGGATTTGGAGCGCGAGCTGGCCGAGGCGAGGCGCGCCGCCGCGTCGTCGGAGTCGAGCAGCCAACGGCTGGCGGCCGTCGTTTCGCACGCGCCGATCGTGGTCTGGGCCGTCGATCGGGCCGGCATGTTCACCCTTTCCGAGGGCCTCGGCCTGGAGGCGATCGGCCAGAGCCCGGGCGAGGTCGTGGGCCTCAACGTATTCGAGACCTACTCCGACTCGCCCGAGGTGGCGGGCGCCGTGCGGCGGGCCCTGGCCGGCGAAGAGTTCACGTACGTCATCGACGTTCGCGGCCTAGCCTTCAAAACCTGGATTTCGCCGCTTCGCGACGCGGCAGACGAAATCGTCGGCGCGATCGGGGTTTCGACCGACATTACGCCGCACATTCGCGACGAACGCGCGCTCCGCGAGGCGGAGGAGAACCTGCGGTCGATCTTGGAGAACGTGCCCGACACGGTGTTCAAGATCGACCGGCAGGGAGTCCTGCTGTCGATGAACCATATCGGGCCGCACTTCGCCCGCGAGCAACTGATCGGCTCGAACATCTACGATTACATCCGGCCCGAGCACCGGAAGAACCTGACCGCGGCCATCGAAAACGCCCTGCGCACCGGGCAACCGCAACGCTACGAGGTGCTGGCGAAAAATGGCGAAGGCGCGGAGTCGTGGTTCGCCTGCCGGATCGGGCCGATCCGCCAGGAAGGACGCATCGTCGCCCTGGCCGGCTCGGCCGCCGACGTGACCGAACGGCGCCATGCGGAAGAGAAGCTGCGCCTGGCTTGCGACGAGTTGGAAGGCCGCATCGCCGATCGCACCGCGGAATTGCTCGCCGCCAACGAGCGCCTGCAAGGCGAAGTCGAGCAGCGCATGCGGGCCGAGGCGCACAGCCGGCGCCAGGCGAGCATTTTGCAATCGGTGCTCGACAGCATGGGAGACGGCTTGATCGTGGCCGACCAGCACGAGCGGCTGTTGCTGCTGAACCCGGCCGGCGCCGAATTGCTCGGCGTCGATCCGGCGGAAGCCGTCGAAGCGAATTGGAGCTGGTTCAAAGGCGCTTTTCTTCCCGACATGGTCACGCCCTATCCGGCCCACAGCCGGCCCATCGTGCGGGCCATCCGCGGCGCGTCGATTTCGGCGGAGGAAATCTTCTTTCGCGGCCCGGCCCACCCGGAAGGCCGCTGGTTTCAAGCCAGCGCCCGGCCGCTCAAAGACGAGCAGGGCGCCCAGCAGGGCGGCGTCGTCGTCTTTCGGGACATCACCAAGCAAAAGCTGGCCGAGGCGGCGCTGCGCAAAACCGAACAGCGGCTGCAAGCGTTTCTCGACAATACCCCTTCCGTCATCTATCTCAAAGATCCTCAAGGTCGCTATCTGCTGAGCAATCAAGCCTGTCAACTTCTGTTGGAGCGGACGAACGACCAGATCGCAGGTTCCACCGACGAGGACTTGTTTCCAAGGGACGTGGCCGCCACGTTTCGGGCCAATGATCTAGCGGTGCTCCAGGCGAAGAAGCCCTTCCAGTTCGAGGAAGGGGCGGCCAAAAAAGGTCAATTGCGAACCTTTCTGTCCGTAAAGTTCCCCTTGTGCGACGCCGACGGAGAAGCTTACGCGCTGTGCGGAATCTCCACGGATATCACCGAGCGCAAACGCGCCGAAGAGGAACTTCGCTCGGAGCAGCGGTTCATGCAGCAACTGCTCGATGCCCACGAACGAGACCGCCAACTGCTGGCCTACGAAATCCACGACGGCCTCGTACAGTACATGTCGGCGGCGTTGCTGCACCTGGAGGGCCTGGGAGACCAGCAGGCGAAGCTTTCCGTCAAAGCCCGCGCGGCGCTGGAATTGGCGACCCACCTGATGCGCCGCGCGGTGGCCGAAGGGCGCCGAGTGCTGAGCGGTCTGCGACCGCCGATTCTCGACGAGGCGGGCGTCGTGCTGGCGATCGCTTACCTGATCGCCGAGCAGTCGTCGCCGGGCGAACTGCAAATCGACCTGACGCACCGCGTCTCCTTCGATCGATTGGAGCCATTACTGGAGGGAACGATCTTTCGCATCGTGCAAGAAGCCTTGAACAACGTCAAACGCCACAGCCGGGCCTCGCGGGCGGAAGTCAAACTTTGCGAGCGAGACGGCCGGTTGCAGATCGAGGTGCGAGATTGGGGCGTCGGCTTCGATCCGAGCCAGGCCTCGAAAGGACAATTCGGCCTGGAAGGCATTCGCAAGCGCGCCGCGCTGATGGGCGGACACGCCAAGATCGAGTCCTCGCCCGGCCAAGGGACTCGGGTTCTCATTGATTTGCCGCTGAAGCCCGCGGTCGGCTAAGATACGGCCGTGCGTCGCATCTTTTTGGATTGGAATCGACCCGCGCTTGCCGGCGCCGCCGAATATCTGCGCAAGGACCGCGCCTCGCAGGGCGCCTGGCCGCTAGAGCAAGTCATCGTCGTCGTTCCGGGCCGACGGGCCGGCCGACGGTTTCTCGAAATTCTGGTGCAGTTGGCCGAAGAGCATTCGCTCGCTCTCAGTCCTCCCCGGATCACGACTGCCGGCGCTTTGCCGGAATTGTTGTACGACGCTCCGCAACGCTTCGCCGGACCGTTGGCTTGTCATTTGGCGTGGATCGCGGCCCTGCGCGAGACCGATGTGGAGCGGCTCCGCCGGGTGATTCCCGAGCTTCCGCCCCACGACCATCCGCCCGCTTGGTCGGCCCTGGCGGATCTGTTCGGCCAACTGCACGGCGAATTGACCGCCCACGGCCTGCGGTTCGCCGACGTCGCCGAGCGCGGCTTCGACTCCGGCACGTTCGACGAGCGCCCGCGATGGCAAACGATGGACGCGGTGCAACGAGCTTACGAGCGCCGATTGCACGAGACGGGGCTGGCCGACATGCAATCGGCCCGGCTGGCGGCGATCGCTGCGGGCCATTGCCGGGTCGAGGGCGAAATCGTGCTCCTCGGCGTCGCCGACGCGAACCAGGCGCTGCTGAACATGCTCGTCCCGCTCAAAGATCGAGTAACGGCGCTGGTCCACGCACCGGCGGCGCTCGCCAACCGATTTACCGAGTGGGGGACCGTCGTTCCTGAAGCCTGGCTCGAAGCCCCGATCGAACTCGACCCAGGCCAGATCGTCGTCGTCGAAGGCCCCGCCGACCAGGCCGAGGCCGCCGTGGCGGCCATCGCCGGCTACGAAGGGCGCTATGGGGCCGAAGACATCGCGATCGGCGTCCCCGATCCGGGCGTCGTGCCGTACCTGGAGCAGCGGCTCGAACAGTTCGACTTGCCGAGTCGCTACGCCGACGGCCTGCCGATGCGCCAAAGCGGGCCTTACCGCCTGCTCACCGCCGCGGCGGATTACCTGGAGAGCGGCGCCTTCGCCGATCTGGCGCGGCTGGTACGACATCCCGACGTGGAACGCTGGCTCGCGGACGGCAAGGCGACGAACTGCCTCAACGAGCTCGACCGCTACTACAGCGAGCATCTGCAATCCAAGCTGACGGCGCGTTTGCTGGGCGGCCGCCATGCCGCGCGGGGCCTGGCAGACATTCAGCGCAGGCTCGACCGGCTGCTCGGCCCTCTCGGCGGGCGCGGTTCTCTCGTGGAATGGGCCCCAAAAATCGCCGGGGTGCTGATCGAAATTTACGGCCAGCCCGACGCCGCCCCCCCTCGCACCGACGCGCGGATCGCTTTCGAAGCCTGCCAATTGTTGCATCGCGTGCTCGTCGAAGCGGTCTCGCTGGACGAGCGGATGGCGGCCGATTGGCGAGCGCCGGAGGCGATCCGCCTGTTTCAAAGACCGGTGGAGAGCGAGCCGATCCCGCCGCTGCCCGAGCACGCCGCCATCGAATTGCTGGGCTGGCTCGAATTGCCGCTCGACGATGCGCCGGCCTTGATCGTCACCGGCTTCAACGACGGCCTGACGCCGACGCACGTCAGCGCCGACTTGTTTTTGCCGGGCGCTTTGCGGCATCGCCTGAAGCTGAACGACAACGATCGCCGCTATGCGCGCGACGCCTACGCGCTGAGCGCACTGGCCGCCTCGCGCGAGAGGCTGACGCTGATCGCCGGGCGGCGGACGGCGGAGTCCGATCCCTTGTCGCCGAGCCGGCTGCTGTTCGCTTGCGACCGGCCGACGAT
>DATNEC010000501.1:0-5167 GCA_035606815.1 Pirellulales bacterium | reverse complement strand
GCCGCCGTGGCGCCGCTGGAACAGAACAGCCACGTGCGAAAGCCGCGCGATCTGCTGTCCGCCGAGGTGCAGCATGTGGCGCTCGCGGATCCTGCTTGTCCCTTGGGAAAACTGTCCAAGGAGTTCTTGGAAGCGGCCGGTCTATACGAGTCGCTGCTGCCCAAGGTGCTGCACGTCGACAACTCGCGGGGAATTCTCGCCGCGTTGCACTCGAAGGCGGCCGAAGCCGGCCTGGCCTTCACGAGCGACGCGGCGCAGGCCGCCGAATGCCGGACGTTGTTTCAAGTGCGCCCGGCGCAAGCGTCCGTGGAATACGCCGCCGCGATTCCGCTTGGCTCGAGCCAGGCCGCGGAAGCGGGCCGCCTGTTGGATTTCTTCGCCTCGCCCGCCGCCCAGCGGCGCTATCGCCGCTGCGGCTTTCGTCCGCGATAGATCCCTCATGGGTTTTGATATTCAAAATCGGCAAAGACTTCTGTAGGGAACGCCCTCCGTGGCGTTCCGCGATCTGCGAGGGGACGTCGCGCGGCCGCTTCCCGGAACGCCACGGAGGGCGTTCCCTACAGGCGGTCGACCAAGAGATTACCGATTTCGATTGTCAAAACCGATTACGGCAGCCGCGTGGCACGGGGCGAGCCTTCGACAAAGATCAGGGCCTGGTCGGCCGCCAGGCCGGCGAATTCCTGACGCAGCCCGGAGGGCCAGCGAATGAGCAGCTTTTCCACGCGCTCTTCCGCGCCTAGCCCGAACACCAATTGCCGCTGGTTGCTGGCCTGGTAACCGTCGCCCGCGGTAATCCATTGGGTGCGACGGCGGCCGGCGGCTTCGATCGCAACCTCGGCGCCGATCGCGTCGCGCGAGGACCGCACGCCGCGGAGTTGCACGGCCAGGTAATGCCCGGTCTCTCGCGAGACGTTGGCGACCAGCGCGGTCGGCGCGTCGAGATGCGAGATGACAAAGTCCTCTCGGCCGTCGCGGTTCCAATCGAGCCGCGCCAGCCCGCGGCCTAAATACTCGCCCTCGAAGAACTCGCCCAGCTCGGCGGCCGGCAGTTCGGCGAATTTCCCGCCGCCCAGCCCGCGAAAGTATTGCGGGGGCATCTTGTAGGGCACCTGCCGCTGGGACAAATCTTCGACATGGCCGTTGGTCACGATGAGATCAGGATAGCCGTCGAGTTCGCCGTCGATGAACTGCGTGCCGAAACCCAACATGCGGTAGCTGGGGGTTCGCAAGCCGCTGGCGGTGGTGGCGTCGATGAACGTCCCGCTGGAATCCTGCAGATAGAGCGTGTTCGGCTCTTCGTAGTAGTTCGTCACGAACAGATCGAGCCGGCCGTCGCCGTCGGCGTCGCCGGCCGCGACGCCCATGCACGCCAGGGCCTTGCCGTCGCCGTCGTAAGCCAGTCCGGAGAGCACTCCGCGCTCGACGAATCGCGGCGGGGCGCCAGGCTCGGCCGTTTCATTGCTCCAATAAAAATTGGCGTCTTGATCGTTGGCCACGAACAGGCTCAGCCGGCCCGAACCGTCGAGATCGCCCGCGACAATGCCTAGACCATTGCCTCCGCCGACGTTCATCCCCGCGGCCTCGGTCCGCTCCGCGAATCGGCCGTCTCCCAAGTTCAGATAAAAGCGGTCGGGCTGCGGCTCGAAAACGGTCGGCGCGCAGGCGCGGGGTTTTCCGTTTTGGGAGCAAACTCTTTCATAGACGTCGGCGGCTTGAACGTAGTTGACGTCGTAGATGTCGGGCAGGCCGTCGCCGTTGAGGTCGGCCAACAGGCAACTGCTGGTCCAGGCTTCGCCCTGGATGCCGGCCGACCGCGTGACATCCTCGAACGTGCCGTCTCCTTGGTTCATGTAGAGCCGATTGGCGCCGATGTTGGCGACGTAGAGATCTGGGAAACCGTCATTATTGAAATCGCCCGCGGCGACTCCCTGGCCGAAGCGATCTTCCGCCAATCGACCTTGCGCGGTGACGTCTTCGAACGTGCCGTCGCCTCGATTGCGGTACAGCCGGTCCAGGTGCTCGGTCTGGCCCGCCACAGGCGGCCAGCGGCAACCTTGGGCCAGGTAAAGGTCGGGCCAGCCGTCGGCGTCGTAATCGAGCACGGCGACGCCGCCGCCCGTGAATTGAAACATCCGCCGGCTGCCGTCGTCGTTGATTTGACCGGCGAAGTAGCGGAAATCGATGCCGGCCGAGGCGGCCGCTTCCGCGAAGCGGGTGTGATATTTCGCCAGTTCCGGCGTTGCTGGTTTCGAGGTCGGGATATCAGCGTCCCACCGCGGCAGGGCGAAATCGGAAAGGTCGATCTGCTTGGCCGGGTTCGCCGAGTCGAGGACGAGCGGCGCCTCTTCGTGCAACTTCGCCTGCAAGCGCCGGAAGCTTTCCTCGCTCGCTCGGGCTTGCGGATCGACGCTGAGAATGACTCGATGCCAACCCCACGCCTCCCACGCGCAACCGAGGGACTCCGTCAGCTCGGCGGCCGAGCGGAGCAAGTTCAAATTGCCGCGGTTGAAGTACAGTTTGTCCATCAGGCCGGCGAGCTGTTGCAGACGGGCCGCGCGGTCGCTCAGTCGCCGGGCGGTCGCCGAATCGTCCAAGGATTCCAGCGCCTGGGCCAACTGATAGGTGGCCGCCTGGTGCGCGGGATCTCGCGAGATCGCCTCCCAAAAGCAGCGCGCTGCGCCGCACAGATCGCCGCGCTGCTTGGCCCATAGCCCGCGGGTCATCCAAACGTCCGGGTGCGATTCGCACGCCGGGGCGGCCTCGACGAGCCACTGGTTCAATTCCGGGTCGGCTTCGCTGAACAGCAAGGCCCCCAGCTCGGCCTGGGCCTCGATCTGGTTCGGCGCTTGGGCCAAGACCTCTTTCAGCAATCGTTTCGCGTCGGCCATGCGCGTGCGGCGAATCGCCAGACGCGCTTCGCCGAGGAGCGGCATGACGTCATCCGGGGCCGCCTTGCGAAATTTCCGCAATTCTTCGCTCTGGTCGATGGCCGCCGCGTGATTGCCCAGCAGAATCAGCACCTCCGTCGAGATGAATTCGGCGCGCAGCAACGCGAACAGGTGCGGGAGCGACTCCCAGCGGCGCCCCTCGATTCCGAGCAGATACCCTAGGTGTTCATGGCCGACGAGCAATTTTGGATCGACAGCCAAGGCCCGTTGAAACTGGGCTTCGGCCGCCGAGGCGTGGTACATCTTGAGAAAAATATCGCCGGCGGCGGCATAGCCAAGGGCGGCCTGCTTGTCGCCTGTGGCGGTCGGAAGCTGCGCATAGTAGCCTAACGCCTCGGTGAGCCGGCCCCGTTTGGCCGCGGCCTCGGCCGCCACCATCAGGGCGGGAACCGATGGCTCATGCCGTCCAAGAAGGCGCACGCACAAATCCTCGGCGGCGGCATAATCTTTTGCGGCCAAGGCCTCGCGCGCCTGTCTGAGCAAGACTTCGGCTGGGACATCCGCCCAGAATTGATAGCCGCCATAGGCGGCGGCCAACAGGGCCGCGCCGGCGGCCCACAAAGCCATAAGCCGCTTGGGTCGAGGCCCTTTCGTCGGGAACCCCGAGCGCAGCGGCGCGCGCGCGGCTTTTGCGTTTTGACGCGTCGCTGCGGATGTATGGCGCTTCACGAGACGACCGGACGGCTTGACCCAACGGACGCGCGTCTCCGCCGTCCGCGAATAGCGTTAGAAACCTTGTTCGCCTCGTCCACTTGCGCCGAATGTGTAGCAGCCTATCGAGTGTCATCAGTAATTACAACAATTTTTATTTACTTTGGCGCCTATATAAAATCGCTGCGCCCGCTCTCCCGCCACTTTGGGGGTCCGGCAATGGCGCGGAAATCTGTCAAGGAGAAGGAAGAGCAGCCCGATAAGCTGGCCCGCGCGGCGAGATTCAATCCGCTCTACGGCAGACGCGTGATGCGCGGCGAACCTTCGACGAGAATCAGGGCTTGGTCCGCGGGCAAGTCCGCGAATTCCTGGCGCAAGCCCGAGGGCCAGCGAATTTGCAGCTTCTCCACTCGGTCTTCCGCGCCCAGGCCGAACACGAGTTGGCGTTGGTTGCTGGCCTGATAGCCGTCGCCGGCCGTAAGCCATTGCGTGCGGCGGCGCCCGCCGGCGACAATCGTCGCGGTAGCGCCGATCGCGTCGCGTGCGGACTTCACGCCGCGGAGCTGCACGGCGAGGTAATGCCCCGTGTCTGCCGAGACGTTGGCGACCAGGGCGGCCGGTGCGTCCAGATGCGAGACGACGAAATCCTCGCGGCCGTCACGGTTCCAATCGAGGCGTGCCAACCCGCGGCCCAAATATTTGCCTTGGAAAAATTCGCCCAACTCGGCGGCCGGAACTTCCGCGAATTTCCCTGAGCCCAGTCCGCGAAAATATTGCGGCGGCATGTGGTAGGGGATCTGCTGATAGGACAAATCCTCGATGTGGCCGTTGGTCACCACCAGGTCGAGTTCGCCATCGAGCTCGCCGTCGATGAACTGCGTGCCGAACCCCAACATGCGGTAGCTGGGCGCTCGCAAGCCGCTCACCGACGTGGCGTCAACGAACATCCCGCCGGAGCCCTGCAGGTAAAGCGTGTTCGGTTCTGCGTAGAAATTCGTGACGTACAGATCAAGCTTGCCGTCGCCGTCGGTGTCGCCGGCGGCAACGCCCATGCAGGCCAGGGCTTTGCCGTCGCCGTCATAAGCCAGTCCGGCCAGCACGCCGCGCTCGACGAATTGCGGGGGCGCGCCAGGCCCGGCCGTTTCGTTAATCCAGCAAAAGTTGGCGTCCTGGTCGTTGGCCACGAACAGGCCCAGCCGGCCCGTGCCATCGAGATCTCCGGCGACGATGCCCAGGCCATTGCCGCCCGTGACGTTCAATCCGGCGGCCGCGGTCCGTTCTTCGAAGCGGCCGTCTCCCAGGTTCAGGTAGAAGCGATCGGGCTGCGGTTCGAAGATGTTCGGCAAACAGGTGCGGGGTTTTCCCTCTCGGATGCAAACTCGCTCGTAGACGTCGGCGCCGTCAATGTAGTTGACGTCGTAAATATCCGGCAGGCCGTCGCCGTTGACGTCGGCCAGCAGGCAACTCGTCGTCCAGGCTTCGCCCTCGATGCCGGCCACGCCGCTCACGTCGCGAAACGTGCCGTCTCCCAGGTTCAGGTAGAGTCGATTGACGCCGATGTTGGCCAC
>DATNEC010000488.1:0-7299 GCA_035606815.1 Pirellulales bacterium | reverse complement strand
GAGATCGCGCTCCAGTTTAAGCATCCGGCTTCTTGTTAAAAGCAAATCGCCGAACGATTTGGTTGCGATATCTTTTGCCCACGCATTCCGAGCCTCAAGTTGGGCTCGCTCCTCTGGCCATTGCCGCTTGCGCCATTCACTTCCGGCCAAGAACGCTGCCGCGGCCAGCGTGAGCCAGAAGATGTCGCGGATGCTGAACTGTAACCGAAATCGCGACCCAGATCTCATGCCGACAATCTAACAGATCCGGCCGGGTCAAAAAATCTCAGAATTAAGCTGACCCACCACCTTGCCGCCGAGAATTTGCCTTCCCCTACGCCGATCGTGTACCCTGAAGGGTCCGCCGACAACGTGGAACCCGCCGTTAAAAAGCCGCAGGAGTGCTATGAAATCGCCGTTCGCGCTGGCGCTCGCCGTCGCTTGCCTTCTTTCGATCGCCGCGCCCTTCTCGGCCGCGGCCGGCGAGCTGTCGTTCAATCGCGATATCCGCCCGATCCTGTCGCAAAACTGTTTCGCCTGCCACGGCTTCGACGCCAAACAGCGGCAGGCCGATTTGCGGCTCGACTTGCCCGAGCAGGCCCTGGCCGTGCGAGACGGCAAGACCGCCATCAAGCCGGGCGATCTGGCCAGTAGCGAAGTCTGGAAGCGGATCAATTCGACCGATCCCGACGAGGTGATGCCGCCCGCCGACTCGAAAAAGACGCTTTCGGCCGAGCAGAAGGAAACGCTGCGCCGCTGGATCGAAGGGGGCGCCGCGTATCAAAAACATTGGGCCTTCGAGCCGCCCGTCAAAGCGGCCGAGCCGCCGGTGCGCGATGCGGCGTGGCCGCGAAACGCCGTCGATCGGTTCATCCTGGCGCGGCTCGAATCCGAGGGGCTCAAGCCGCTACCCAAAGCCGACAAGGAAACGCTCGTTCGCCGCGCGGCGTTCGCCCTGACCGGCTTGCCGCCGACCGTGGCCGAAGTCGATCGGTATCTGGCCGACCAATCGCCGCGGGCTTATGAGGAATTGGTCGATCGCTACCTGGCGTCGCCCGCCTTCGGCGAAGAGATGGCCCGACACTGGCTCGACCTGGCCCGCTACGCCGACACGCACGGGCTGCATCTCGACAACGAGCGGCAGATGTGGGCCTATCGCGACTGGGTCGTAAAAGCCCTCAACGACAATCTGCCGTTCGATCAATTCACCGTCTGGCAGTTGGCCGGCGATTTGCTGCCCGGCGCGACGGCGGAGCAGCTCACGGCGACCGGCTTCAATCGCTGCAACGTCACGACGAGCGAAGGGGGCGCCATCAATGACGAGTTCGTCTATCGCTACGCGGTCGACCGCGCCAGCACGACGATGCAAACCTGGCTGGGGCTGACCGGCGGCTGCGCCGTGTGCCACGACCACAAATACGATCCGCTCTCGACGAAGGAGTTTTACTCGTTCTACGCCTTCTTCAACAGCGCGGCCGACCCCGGCATGGACGGCAACATCGACGACACGGCCCCCTACTACAAGCTGGCGCGGGGCGGCCAGCAAGAGCAAGTCGAAGCCGCGCGGCGGCAAGAAGCCGAAGCGAAAGGGCGGCTCGAACAGGCGGCGGCGGCGGCCGAATACGCCGACCCGGCCGAGACGCCGCCGGCGGCCGAGCGGGCGCCCGCGGTCGAGGTCGTGTTCGACGATTTCTTTCCGCTTGGGGCCGCGGTGCGGAACACGTCGCGCAACGCGTCGGCGTGGCTCGACCGGCCGAAGTTCGGCGCCCCCTCGGGCCGCCGCGTGCTGCGGCAGGCCAACGCGCATTTCCACGAAGACGCAGTGCAGATCGAGTTGCAGCGGATCGTCGTGCCGATCGCCGCGACCTTCGAGACCTGGCTCTATCTCGATCCGCAGCACGCGCCCGGCGCGGTCGCCGTCGTGATCGGCGCCAGCAGCGGAACGCGGCGCGCCTGGTGGGGCGACGAAAAATCGCCCGACGAGAGCTTGCCCAACGGCGGCTTGCCCGGCGCCGCGGTCAACGAGCGGCTTGGCCGCTTGCCGCCGCCGGGAGCGTGGACCAAGCTGACATTCTCGGCCGAAGCGCTTCAGCTCAAGCCGGGCGACACGATCAATTCGATCACGCTGCAAGAAGCCGGCGGCGTGGCCTGCTGGGACGCCTTCGCCGTCACCGGCGCGAGCACTTTGGCGACCGATCCGGTTGCTTCGTTCATCACCTGGCGGAAAGCGCTTGCCGGCAAATCGCCCGGCGACGTGCCGGCCGAATTGCAAACGATTCTGAAAGACGGCCCCGACAAGCAGGCCGATCCGCAACTGCAAGACAAGCTACGGCATTTCTATCTGGCCTACGTGGCCCGCCCGGCGAGCGACGACCTGGCCGCGCGGCGCCAGGAATGGCAATCGGCCCGAGCGGCGCGGCTGGCGGCCGAAGACGCGATTGCCGGCACGATGATCTTTCGCGATCTGGCCGCGGCCCGCGATTCGTTCGTGATGGTGCGCGGCCAATACGACAAGCCGGGCGAAAAGGTCGAGCCGGGCGTGCCCGCCGTCTTCCCGCCGCTCGCCAAGGCCCAGGCCGACGGCCGGGCGAACCGGCTCGATCTGGCCCGCTGGCTCGTTTCGGCCGAACAGCCGTTGACGGCCCGCGTGCAGGCGAACCGCCTGTGGCAGCAATTCTTCGGCATCGGGCTGGTGAAAACCAGCTACGACTTTGGCACGCAAGGCGAGCTGCCCAGCCATCCGGAGTTGCTCGATTGGCTCGCGATCCAGTTTCGCGAGAGCGGCTGGAACGTGAAAGATTTCGTGCGGCTGCTGGTCACCTCAGCCGCCTTCCGCCAGCAATCGTACAGTTCGCCCGAATTGCGGAAGCGCGACCCCGAGAATCGGCTGTACGCCCGCGGCCCGCGGTTCCGGCTCGACGCCGAGCAGGTCCGCGACAACGTGCTGTTCGTCAGCGGGCTGATCAACCTGGAGATGGGCGGACGCGGCGTGAACGCCTATCAGCCGCCGAACATCTGGGAGCCGGTCGGCTACTCCGACAGCAACACGCGATATTACTTGCAAGACCACGGGCCGGCCTTGTATCGGCGCAGCCTGTATGCGTTTCTCAAGCGGACCGCCCCGCCCCCCTTCATGTCGAACTTCGACGGCCCGAACCGCGAGCAGTTCTGCACGCGCCGCGAGCGCGGCAACACGCCGCTGCAAGCTTTGCAGTTGATGAACGACGTGCAGCACTTCGAAGCGGCCCGCGCCTTGGCCGAGCGGGCGATCGGCGAAGGGGGCTCGACGCCGGTCGACCGCGTGGCGTTTCTGTATCGCACGGTGCTTTCGCGGCGCCCGGAGGCCGAAGAATCGCAGTTGGTCTGCCAGGCGTTCGACGTGCAGTTGAAGCTATTTCAGGCGGAGCCAGAAGCTGCGGGCCGAGCGATCCGCGTCGGCGAATCGGCGCCCAAGAAGCTCGCCCCCGACGTCGAAACGGCCGCCTGGACGCTGGTGGCGAATCTGATTTTGAATTTGGATGAAACGGTGAATCGGAATTAGGTCCGGAAAGCCTACGGGCGGTTTTTGCTGTTAAGGAAATGGAGGCGTGCGTTTTTAAAGGCATGGCCAGGCAATGAATGCAACTGAGATTTGCAGACCAACTTTCTTGCCTTGAAAGCAGCCTTATGGCCGACCAAGAAGTGCAAACCGCCGACGCGCTGGCGCGCATTCAGTTGCCGGCGGCGTTTGCTGATGCAGAGGTAATCGTCGAGATGGTAGGTCCGTCGGAGGTCAGGATTCGCAAAGTCGACGCACCGGCCGACGAACTGTCGACGTTGCCCGAAAACCGCATCGCAGTATTGTCGGATCGCGACCGCGACCGCTTCCTCGAACTCCTCGCGTCGCCGCCGGCCGCGAGCGGGGCCTTGCGGAAGGCGATGAAACTTAACGAAAGATAAACTCCATGAACCCCCTTTTCGCTCGCGACTTATACCACACCCGCCGCCAATTCTTCGGCGACTCCGGGCTGCGGCTCGGCGGCTTGGCGCTCTCGATCCTCGCGGGCCGTGCGGCAGCAGCCAATGCCGCGGCGCCGGCCGAGCGCGTGCAGCCGTCGCTTCCCGGCTTGCCCCATTTCCCCCCCAAGGCCAAGTCGCTGATCTATCTGCACATGAACGGCGGCCCCGCGCAGATGGATCTTTGGGACTACAAGCCGCAGCTCGCCGAGTTCTTCGATAAGGATCTGCCCGAAAGCGTGCGCCACGGGCAGCGGATCACCACCATGACCAGCGGCCAAAAGCGGCTGCCGGTCGCCCCGTCGATGTTCAAGTTCCAGCAGCACGGCCAAAGCGGGACTTGGGTCAGCGAACTATTGCCGCACACGGCCAAGCACGTCGACGCCCTGGCCGTCGTCCGCACGGTGCATACCAACGCCATCAATCACGACCCCGCGTGTACCTTCGTGATGACCGGCAGCGAAGTGCCGGGCAAGGCCAGCCTTGGCTCGTGGGTCTCTTACGGCTTGGGCGCCGAGAGCAACGACCTGCCGGCCTTCGTCGTGCTCACGCCGAATTGGAAATCGAAATCGGCGGCGCAGGCCCTGTTCACGCGGATGTGGAGCAGCGGCTTTTTGCCGACCTCGCACACGGGCGTCGCCCTGCGGAGCGTCGGCGATCCGGTGCTCTATCTGCAAAACCCGCCGGGCGTCGACGCCCGCCATCGCCGCGCGATGCTCGATACGACCGAAAAGCTCAACCAGCGCAGCTTCGAGCGGTTCGGCGACCCGGAGATTCAAACCCGCATTTCGCAGTACGAAATGGCGTTCCGCATGCAATCGAGCGTGCCCGACTTGATTGACCTGGCCAGCGAGACGCCGGAGACGCTGGAGATGTACGGCCCCGACGTGCTCAAGCCCGGCACGTTCGCGGCCAGCGCCTTGCTGGCCCGGCGGATGGTCGAGCGCGGGGTGCGCGTGGTGCAGATTTTGCATCGCGGCTGGGACCAGCACGGCAACCTGCCCGGCGACTTGCGGCTGCAATGCGAAGACACCGACCAGCCGATCGGCGCCCTACTCTCCGATCTGAAGCAACGCGGGCTGCTCGACGAGACGCTCGTCGTGTGGGGCGGCGAGTTCGGCCGCACGGTCTATTCGCAAGGCACGCTGACTCAGAGCAACTACGGCCGCGACCATCACCCGCGCAATTTCTGCATGTGGCTGGCCGGCGGCGGGATCAAGGGGGGCGTGGTCTATGGCGAGACCGACGATTTCAGCTACAACGTCGCCGACAAGCCCGCGCACATCAACGATCTGAACGCCACCATCCTGCACTGCCTCGGCATCGACCACGAGCGGTTCGCCTTCAAGTTCCAAGGTCTCGAGCAGCGTCTGACCGGCGTCGAGCCGCAGCGCGTCGTGCAAGAGTTGCTGGCGTGAGGGGGGCTTTGCGCGGTATTGAACAATGGAATGTTTTTGAAAGGGGATGAGGAGATGCGGAGGAGATAGGGAGATACATCGCGAAATAGCGACGGGAGGCGCTGATGGGATTATCGGAGTGGTTCAGTGGGCGAAAGCCCAGTATTTCGATGCCGCAATTGTGTTACGACGTGGCATATTTCATCCTTCCCCATTACGCGTTCCACGATGTCGCGAAGGTAGCCGATTTATGCCTTAATACGCCGTCTGCCGCCGGGCCGTTCTTTTACGTTATGGCGTGCGTGAGCCGAAAAGTCGAACCCGTAATCGACGACGGCAAACGATTCAGATGGCATCACGGCCAGTTCAACGCGGACGACGAGTTTTTTGTTCTGGAATACCCGTCGCCGTCGCCGATCGAGATGTCGGACATTGAGATGAAAGAGATTGTCGGCGGACAACCGCCATTCGTCCTGGCCCCGCATTTTTCAGCGATCATTCGCGGACCGTCCGAGAGCCAATCAAAGTATTTCATACTCGGCCAAGCCCCATTCGGCGGAGGCACGACTTTGCGACGCATCACGGCGGATGGCGTGAACAGCAATCTCGGCCCCGGTCCAGAACCTCAACTGACTGCGTTTCTCGACGCCATTCGTAGAACCGAAGAACGCCGCGGCGACAGCCTTGCTTCATGAATCTTCTCTCGCAATGGCTCGCGCGATCGTGGTGGCGATACTCTGCGGGCGAGCGGTTCGGATTCTCGGAGATTTATCACTGGTTCAATATCGCCGAGGGAATTGCCTGGTGTCTCATCGCCGGCTTGGTCTTGCATCGATTTGTTCGACGTCGCAAATCCTGCTGGGAAATCGTGTACGCCGCGACCTTCGTTACCTTTGGTCTGAGTGACTTCGTCGAGGCTCGCGCGCTGACGACCGGGTTGATCTTGGCCAAAGGCGCAAACCTCGCCCTGCTGCTCGGTTTGCGACGGTATCTTTTGCGCCGTCATTACCCAGAGAGCAAAACCTATTGACCTCGCGGTGACACGGTGCGGAGCGCAAATCTGCTTCGCGACGCTCTTGGATGGCACAAGTGAATCCCGCCTTCATCCCCCATCCCCTCCGCGTCCCCTGGTCCCCTGCCAAAAAAAACCTCGATCTTCTCCTCGCGCCGTCGCGGGCCCGCGTCCTGCTCTTGCCAACCAAGCCGCCCGGCCCTTAAGGTCAATTCGCCGGGGCGTCGGAGCCGAACGCGAAGCGAGCGGCGGACGCGGGCTTGGCGCCGCCGATGGAGGAGCGAAAGGGGAGCGAAAATCATGATTTATATGCAGCGCGAGATCATTAGTCGCCGCGGCGCGGGAAAATGCCTAATTCCTCGGCTCGCAGGCGAAAAGGCCGATCGCGATGATTTATCAAACGGGCTCGAATTGGGCGCCAAATGGGCGATTATCAGGCATGAAACGCCCCTTTTTCGCGGTCGCGCGACGCGGCCGCGCGGCGAAAACCTCGGTTTTCCTCGGAAACCGTCGTGCTGGCGCCTCGATTCGATTGCGCAATCGCGCGGCGATATAAATAAATCGGCCGAAATATAAATCACCGCCGTCCGACGCCGGCCCAAGATGGGATCGATTCACGGCCGAGGGCGGCCGTGCCACAGGCTTGCAATCCCGGCCTTGGCGCCAATGAGACTTTTTCATGCAGCCGACGATTGCCGCCGTCGAAACCTTCGCCGTCAACTATCCGGTCGCCGGCCATTTCAAGTTCTTCGAAGGCGCCGCGGGCCGCCCCGTGGGACAGGGTCAACGCGAACTCTAGATGCGATGGGGCAGGTTGCGGCGACGCACATTGTGCCCACTTGAAATTGACGCGATGAAAGACGCATGTTATGCGAGTCCGCACGCCGCAACTTCGCATAAGGGATTTGGCGACTC
>DATNEC010000473.1:0-13008 GCA_035606815.1 Pirellulales bacterium | reverse complement strand
ATTACTACAATAACGACATGAGAAAAACCCCAGCGCAGCCTTGACGGGCCGCACTGGGGCAAACAATCCAGGCTGGTCGCCTGAACCGTCCCTTTAAACGCATTCTAGCGACCAGTCACAGCAAAGGGAACTTCGCTATGGCTAATCGCATGAGCATCGAGAAACGCAACACGATCCTCCGGCTGCTGGTCGAGGGAAACTCCATCCGGTCAACCTGCCGGCTGATGGGAACCAACATCCCGACCGTGCTTCGCCAATTGGCTTGGGCCGGCGAGCATTGCCGCGCTCTGATGGACGAACGGATTCAAGGGCTGACCTTGCGGCACGTCGAGTGCGATGAAATCTGGACCTTCGTGGGCAAGAAGCAAGCCCGGTTGACCATGATCGAGCGCGAAGAGCGCGGCGACGTGGGCGACGTTTATCTGTGGACCGCGCTCGACCAAGACACGAAGCTCATCGCGGCCTTCCAGGTCGGCAAGCGCTCGGCGGACATGGCTCGGCGACTGATGATGGACTTGGCCAGCCGGCTTGCCCGGCGCCCTCTGCCGCACGCGAGCGACGCGCACGCCTTCTTGGCTGGCGTCTATCGGCAAATGATTCAGATTTCGACGGACGGATTTGCAGCGTACCCCGAGGCGGTTGACTTGGCCTTTGGCCCCTACGTCAAGTTCGGCACGATCATAAAGGAATACAAGAATGCCGTGATGAACTATACGCCGTCGGAAATGGTCGGAACCAAGCGAACGGGCCGACGAGGGATAGGCAGCGGCGAAGAGCGCACGATATGCACGTCGCACGTCGAGCGGAACAACTTGACCATCCGCACGTTTATGAAGCGGTTCACGCGGTTGGCGCTCGGCTTCTCGAAAAAGCTGGCCAACTTGGAAGCCGCCGTCAATCTGCACATGGCCTACTACAACTTCTGCTGGCGGCCGGGAACCATGCGGATTAGCCCGGCGATGGCCGCGGGGGTCGCGCGAAGCTTGTGGCGGTTCGATGACCTGATGAGCGGGAATGCGAAATAGTCGAGAAACCGCCAATCCGGGCTGGCAGAGGGTTGGCAATCTCACGACGGTCGCTAGAATACTTTCGCTTAGATCACTTTACACCCCTGGGCGCCACTTGGCCCCAGGGGTTGTTTTTTGCCTTGACCATATACTGAACGCGGGTAGAATTCAGCCGTCGGATGCTTGCACAGCAAGCACGTGGTGATCTAAGCAATCTTCCTCGCCTTTCTGGCGCTGCCTCCGACAACCGAATCAACATCGTGCTCGCGCACGTTCGTTGACTCGTGCCACCGCTCAAACGCCGACCAAGGGCGGACCAACGGATTGACTGCTCGGCATGGAAACTGACGGAGACATGACGCATGTCCACCGGAAGAAAACCGGCCCACGACGCTGGCCGGCTGTTGCGAGATCCGCGCTCCAGCAAGCCAGTTCGTCGCGTGGCCGCTTCCGACCTTTCCCAGCGAAAGCCGGGAAAACGCAAGTAACGGCTTTTAGCCGTCACGTCCGGTAAAGGGTGCAATCCTCGACCGGAACGGCCAATGGTACTCGAATTTCGATCAGCCTGGCAAGATGGGTCGCGCCGTTTTCGTTTTGAATTCCGGCGCGGCCCTTTTTGTTGCGCAGGGGTTAGAATGGCGGCATGGACGAGAATGAAATCCAATCGCAACCCGTCATTCTCCACTGCTCATTTTGCGGAGAACCGCATCCACAAGGCGGTCCAATGATCGAGGGACCGAGAGGCGTCCTGATCTGTTACAAATGCATTCTGCTCAATAAGCACATCGTGGAAGAAGAGGCTCGCCGGCGAGGCGTCTCGCTTGGCGATCAATGGGAACCGGCAGGCTAACTATCCGCCAATCCAGCGGAGTCGGTCTGCCCAAAAAACTAGCAGCGATTCGGCCTAGAAAGTTGAAAGGGTATCACTACCAAAGCGGCAGCGGGATGCCAGCGGCATTCCTTCTTCGCAGTCTTTCGCGGCGAAGGCTCGGGCATTAAGCTGACATTCAACCCGTCGCCGACGCCCAGAGCCTATCGACGCTTTTTGGGCAGGAGATAGGGAGATGCGGAGGAGATTAGGGCGATGCGGAGGAGATAAGGAGATCAAGACGATTTTTTTCGCCGCGCGTTGATGCTATTGCGGCTAAGACGATTTGACGATCCGGGCCTCTCCGTCAATAAGGTTAGTGTATCTCCTTCATCTCCTCCGTATCCCCCCATCCCCTTTTTAAAGTGGTGGCCTTTGTTCGTTTAGCCCAGAGTCGCCGATGCAGCCCCAATCTAATTGTTCCTTACGTGCCGGCATGGTCGGCATGGGCATGATTTTCGATGAAACCTATCGCCCGTTCTTCGAGCAAATGCATGCTCGCGGGCTCTACGATCCGGCGTTCGGCGTCTGCCAGGTTCCGCTGGCGGCGGTGGCCAGCCGCACGGGAAAGCGCGCCGAGCTTTTTCGCCAGTCGGGGCGCGGCAAAGTCGGGGCGTTCGAGAGCTTTCACGGCCCCGACTCCATCGACCGCCTGTTGGACGCCGGGGTCGATTTCGTCTGCGTCGCCACTCCCGACGACCGGCACTTCGAGGCCGCGAAGCGCGCGCTCGAAGCCAAGAAACACGTGCTGATCGAAAAGCCATCGGTGCTCGCGCTCGACCAGCTCGACGAATTGGACCGCCTGGCGCGGCACAACGGGGCGCTGGCCAAAGTCGTGTATCACAAGCTGCTCGACCCCGATCACAAGAAGCTGCGCACGCTGGTCGCCGACGGCGATTTGCGCCACGTGAACAACGGCTACTGCACGCTACTGGAGCCCAAGTCGATCTCGGGCGGGCAGTTCGCCGAGTGGATCGCCGGCCGCAATCCGGGCACCTACGTCGCGGTCCACTACATCAAGTTGATCGATTTCACCTTCGGGGGCCGGCTCAAGAGCGTGGCTTGCACCGGCCAGCGAGGACTGGTTGGCCCGGCCGACGGCCCCACCTGGGATTCGACGCAGTTGCGGATGATCTACGAATACGACGACCGTCGCGAAGCGGCGTTCGACATCCATACCAGTTGGGTCACGCCCGACAATTTTCCGGGCTATGTCGAACAAGAAGTGCAATTCCGCTTCGACAACGGCGTCTGGAACGGCCACAGCCGCAAGCGCGGCGTCGAGTGTACGATCGAAGGCCAAACCCCGCTGGCGCGCAAAATCACGATGAACAATCACTACAATGGCACGTTCCTCGAGCCGTGGAACGAGCGCTCGCAGCGCGGCTATGGCATTGAAGTGCTGGAACGGTTCGTGCGCGAACTGGCCTCGGTCGAGTTCGGCGGCCCGGGCGAGGAGCGCGCGGAACGGCTCGATGCCGCGCGGGGCCTCGGTTACAACGATCTTTCCGCCGATCGCCAAACCGTCGCCGCGGTGCAGGCCATGGAAGCCATCCTCGCCAAGCACGCCGCCGGGACGCCTAACTGCATCGTCGACGTCGACCTGCGCGCAGGGGGCCTCGTGCTATTGGAGCCAGGCGGTCGGCGCGAAGCGCTGTATTCTCCCCCGCGCGGATAGTTGAAGCCGCCTTTATTTTCCGCCCAGCGAAATCAGGTGCGAATAGGTGCGCAAGTAGAGCCGCCCGCCGGCGATGGAAGGCGTGCTGCGGCTCTCCTCGCCTAATGGGTTCTTGCCCAAGAGCTGATACTCGTCGGATGCGGCCAGCACGACGGCCGTGCCGTCCATGCTCATGCAAATCAGCTTGTCGCCGGCGATCACCGGCGACCCGGAATAACTTCCGCCGACGCGCTTTTTCCAAAGTTGCTTGCCGCCGGCCGCTTCGAGGCAGCTTACCACTCCGGCGTCGCTCCAGAGAAAGACCAGATTTCCCTTGGCCACGACCGTCGGCACGTAAGGCGCCGAATCGTCGACGCGGTAGGCGAGCTTGGGCCGCTCGCTCTTCGACCGCGGCGGGCTGACCGCCGCCACGTAGTTGCCGCCGCCGCCCGAACCGCAGGTGGCGAAGATCAACCCGGCGGCGATCACCGGGGAACTGACGCTGCGTTTGTCGAGCACGTCGAGTTCCCAGTTGACGTTGCCGTTTTTGGGATCGATGCTGGTCACGCCGTGGGCGCCGCTGTTGAAGATCAGTTCGTCGGGCTTGCCCGGCCGCGAGAAGACGCAGGGCGTCGAGTAAGCCACCTGTTCGGTCTGCCTGGCCCGCTGCCAGAGCGGCTCGCCGCTACGGCGATCGAAGGCGTTGAGAAAGCTGACGCCGTTGGCGTCTTCGTCCCCTTGGTCGTTGCCTAGAATCACCATGCCTTTGTAGATGACGGGCGACGTGCCGCCGCTGTGCTGGCTGACGAACGGCCCCAGGTTCCGCTGCCAAACGTCTCGGCCCTCGTGGTCGAGCGCCATCAACGTGTATTCTTCGGGCGCAGTCCAGGCGACGTAAACCCGCTCTTCGTCAACCGCCGGCGTGCAGGAAGCGAAGCTGTTCATGGGATGTTTGGTGTGCTGCGTTGAAGTAAATTCGCGACGCCAGAGAATCTTGCCGTCGGCGGCGTCGAGACAGAGCACGATCCGCGTGCAGGTATCTTCAAAGGCGCTGGTCAGAAAAATCTTGTCGCCCCACAACACCGGGCAGGAATGGCCGATGCCCGGCAATTCGACGCGCCAATGGTAATCCTTCTCGGTCCACTCCCCCGGAATGTCGGCCTCGCCGACGCCCGTGCCGTTGGGGCCGCGAAAGCGGGTCCACTCCTGGGCCGCGAGCCGGCCTGGCGTCGCCGCTGATAGGAGCGTCAACAGTCCGAGCGTGCAGCAAATCCGCGCGGCAAAGCGTGCATTCATGGCGGGCTTTCCTCTTCGGCGGGCCAGTGGGGCGGGTCAGTAGGGCGGTAATGAGCGGCGACAAAGCTGCCTTATCGTAGCCCGGCCGGGGGAAAAATGGAATCAACTTGCGGCAAGCCACGTCTATAATGGTACATTGGTTAGGATTCTCGCCCCGAGGTGCTTCGCATGGCTGCCGGAACCAGCGCCCCTACGCCGCCTTCTCCCGCCTCCGATGCGCCGCTGCCGCGCAGCGGGAAGTTCATCGAGTACGACCGCTATATCGAGAGCCAACTTCGCAAAACGCGGCGGCAAGTCAAAGGGATCGACCTGGCCGCCTCGCTGATGCTGCTGGCGGCCGGTTCGATGTTCTATCTGATGCTGGCCGCTCTGACCGACCAATGGCTGGTCCCCGGCGGATTGGGCTTTGGCGGGCGGGTGGCCTGTCTGTCGCTGTTCGTCGCCGGCGTGCTGGCCTACGTCGCCCTGCGCCTAGGCCCGCTGGTCATCCGGCGAATCAACCCGGTCTACGCGGCCCAGGCCATCGAGCAGAGCCGCCCCAGCTTGAAAAACAGCCTGGTCAATTTTCTGCTGCTGCGCTCGAGTCGCGACGCCTTGCCGCAGCGCATCTATGACGCGATCGAAGAGCAGGCCGCCAACGGTCTGTCGGCCGCGCGCGTCGATACGGCCGTCGATCGCAGCCCGCTGGTCAAGTTCCTGACGATGCTGATGGTGGCGGTCAGCGTGCTGGCGCTGTATCGGATCGCGTCGCCCAAAAACCCGTTCACCTCGATGCGCCGCGTGATCGAGCCTTGGGCCGACATTCCGGCGCCGACGCGCGTGGCGATCGAAGAAATATCGCCGGGCGATGGCGATGGTTATCACGACCAGCACCTGAGCGTCACGGCCCAGATCTCGGGCTTGGCGGCCGGCGAGCACCCGACGGTTTACTACTCCACCGCCGACGGCCAGACGATCAACCATCCGGTGCGGATGACGTTGCCCGAGAACGGCTATCGCCATCGGGCCGATCTGCCGGCCGAGCCGGCCGGCTTGCAACAAGACTTGGAATACTGGATCACGGCCGGCGATGCGATCTCGAAACGCTACAAGATCGCGGTGCTCATCGCCCCGGCGATCGTGGTCGATGCCGTCGATTACAAGTATCCCGCTTACAGCGAGCAGACGGCGCGCAGCGTGCCGCGCCGCGGCGACATCCAGGCGCTCGAAGGGACGCAAGTCACGGTGCGGGCCACGGCCACGCACGAAATTCAGTCGGCCGATCTCGATTTCGATTGCGACGGCCAACGCGACCTGGCGATGAAGATCGACGGCCGCCGCGCGAGCGTCAGCTTCCCGTTGGTTTTGAAGAGCGGCAGCGACCAGCCGGAACACGCCAGCTATCAGTTGCGATTCAAGAATCGCCAAGGGCACGAGAATCCCAAGCCGATTCGCTATGCAATCGAAGTCATCCGAGACCTGCCGCCGGAGATCGCTATCGTCGAACCGGAACTGAAGCCGACCGAGGAAACGCTGTTGGCGGCGGGCGGTTCGCTGGCGCTGAAACTGACGGCTTCGGACCCCGATTTCAAGCTGGCCGACGTGCGGCTGCATGCCCGGCGCGGCAATGAGCCGCTGCTGGACGAATCGCTGCTGGCCGAGCCGCGCGGCGGGCCGTTCGAGCGGCGCTTCGTGTTTGCGACGCGCTCGCTGAAGCTCAAGCCCGGCGACATGCTGACGCTCTGGGCCGCGGCCGACGATAACAAGCAGCCGCAGGCCAACCACGTCGAGACGCCGCATTACACGCTCCGCATCGCGTCGCCCGACGGCAAGCAAGAGCAAGACCAACTGGCGAGCGCCGAGACGAACAAGAAGTCGCAAGACAAACCGCAAAACGACCGGCCGAACGACAAGCCGAACCCCGCCGATCGCCAGACGGGCGACGACGACCAAGCCGACGGCAAGCAGCCGCCCGAAAAAGGCCAGGACCAAGACCAGCCGGAGAAGGGCGGCAAGCAAAAGAATCAAAAGCCGGATCGCCGCAAGCCGAACGAGCAACAAGGCGGCGAAGAGCAGAGCGGCGAGGAGCAAGGCGGCCAGGGCGACAAGAACGGACAGGGCAAGCCATCGGCCGGCCAAAAGCCGATGGGCGACAATCCGTCGGACCCATCCGACGACCAATCGCCGTCAGACGACGACCAGGGCGACGGCCGGCAAAACGGCAAGAACGGCAAAGGCTCGCGGAAATCGTCGGACGAGCAAAAGGGAAAAGAAGGCGACCAGGAAGCGTCCGAGCGCGTCGATCCCGACAAAGACGCCGGAAAGGCGATCGACGAGATCAACAAATTCTTCAACGACAAGAAGCAAGATCAGCCGCCGCAAGACAACGCCGACAAGAAACAGCCCGACCGCAAATCGTCGGACTCTTCGAAAAAGACCTCCGCCAGCGGCGAACAATCTTCTGGAAAACAGGACCAGCAACCGCCGGCCGGAAAGCAGCCGGATGAAAAACCGTCCGGTGAAAGCGGAACCGAGCAACAGCCGGGCGAGCGCGGTTCGCACAAGGATGGTTCGCAGGAAAAAGGCCCGCAGGAGAAAACGGAGCAGCCCGGCAAAGGCGAGAAGAATTCGCGGCAACAGCCCGGCAAGGAAGGCCGGCAAGACCGTCCGATGCCCGACGGCGAAGGCCCCCAGGGCGACAGGCCGCAGGACGAAAGGCCGACGCCTGGCAAGAAGCAATCCGGCCAGCCAGGAAAAGATCAACAAGGAAAAGGCGAACAAGGCGCGGACGAAAAGCAACCCGGCGGCAATCAGCCGGGCGAGAAAGCTGGCCAACAACAGACCGGCGAAAAGCAACAAGCCGGCGAGAAGATGGCGAAGGATGATGCGCAGCGCCCGGGCAACGACGGCGAGAAGAAGGGCGGCGAGAAGAAGGCCGGCCAGAAAACCGACGACGCCGAAAAGGGCGAGCCGCGAGGCGCCGAACAGAAGCCGGAAAACGGCAAGAACCCCGCCGGCAAGAATCCGCAGGGCGAGAACAAGCCGAACGCGGACGATCAGCAGCCCGGCCCCGGACAAAGCGGCGGCAAAGAAGGCCAAGGCAAACAGCCGTCGAAGGAGGAGAAATCGCCCGAAGGCGGCGGAAAAGGGGGCAAGTCGAACTCGAAAGACCAGACGCCGCAGCAAGAAGGGGCCGCCGCCGACGGCCAAGATAAGTCGATGAAGCCCGGCGAACAGGGCGAGAAGCGCGAGGGCGAAGCGGCCAGGGTCGGCGACGAGGCGCCGCAAAAAGAAGCCCAGGGCGACCAGAAATCCCAAGACGGCAAAGCCGCCGGCCAGACCAAAGGCAAAGGCGAGCCGAACGATAAACAGAACCCCAATGCCAAGGATCCGAACAAGGACGTGGCGGGCGGAGACCCCGAAGGACAGGACCGCGGCAAGGGCGGCGCCGGGAAAACGGGCGGAAACAAAGATCCCGTCGCTTCGCCCAAGGGCCAGAACCAGCAAAAGGACAAGCAGCAAAAGCCCGACGAAGGCGGCCGGGCGAACACCGACGAGAAAGGCAACTCGGGCAGCGAGAGCGACCGCCAGAGCGATTCGAAGAGCGACAAGTCAGGCGATCTCTCGGGCGGCGGCGGCAAGGGTGGCGGCCAGCGCTCGCAAAGTCCCGGCAAAGGTTCGGCCGGCCAAAACACCGACGCCGACCAGGGCGGCGGCCAATCGGAGCAAACCGGGCAAGGGCCGAAGAGCGACAAGGCGGGCGACCAGGTCAAAGGCGAAAAACCCAGCGGCGGCGCCTCGTCGGGAGAAAAAGGCCCAGGCTCGAAGCGGCAATCCGGCGGCGCCCAGCCGGGCGCCGGAGAAGAGCCCTCGGAAGAGAATCGTCCGAAGGGGCAACGGGGCGATTCCAACAAGGAGCAAGCCGGCGGTCAGCCGATGCCCAGCGCCGAGGGCGGGCACGACCTGCGGCAAGGCAACCGGCAAGGCAACCAGCCGAACGGTCAAGGCGGCGGCGGATTGCCGGGATCCGAGAAGTCCCCGCCTCCGCCCCCCGTCGATGACACGAGCGAACCAGGCGGCGACGATCCCAATTTGGAATACACCCGCAAAGCCACCGATCTGGCGCTTGATCGGCTCAAGGACCAATTGAAACAGGGAGATCCCGATCAGGAACTGCTCGACAAGCTCAAGTGGAGCCGCCAGGACGTGGAAGAATTCGTCAAACGTTGGGACGCGCTCAAGCGATCGGCCCAATCGCCCGGCGCCCAGGGCGATGCGGCCCGCGAAGAGTTGGACGAAACGCTGCGCAGCCTCGGTCTGCGTCCGCGCGGCTCGTCGCTTTCGGGCGGCCAGAAACGCGGCGATCAGCGCCGCAACCTCATCGAATCGCGCCGCACGGCGCCGCCCGCCGAATACGCCGAGCAATATCGCGAGTTTTCCAAGGGAATTTCCAAGGCGAAGAAGTGAGCGGGGCGGGTGGGGATGGGTGAAAGAAAGGCGAGCGTCTGGCGTCAGCCGGCCGGTGCGTCGAGGCGCCCAACGCCGTTATCAAGTTAACGGCGGTTGAATCATCTCAGACGGTTGTGCGGGACTATCAGAGAACTGACTCCCCCGCTCGCCACTAATCCTCAACGACCAATTCCCAGCCACCAACCGCTCCCATGCCCCTCATCACCCGCTACGGCGCCGACGACCCCCGCTACTTGGCGCCGTTTCATCCCAAGCGGATGCCGCACCATTTCACCGACGTGCTGATCATCGGCGGCGGATTGGCGGGGCTGCGGGCGGCGCTGGCGGTCGATCCGCGGTTGCGCGTGCTGGTGGTGACCAAGGACAGCTTGTTGCAATCGAACAGCAACTACGCCCAAGGCGGCATCGCCGGAGTGCTCGATCCCGAAGACCGCTTCGAGAACCATGTCGCCGATACGCTCAAGGCCGGCGGCGATTTGTGCGACCGCGAGATCGTGGAACTGGTCGTTCGCGAAGCGCCTCTGCGCATCCGCGAATTGATGACCTGGGGCGCCCATTTCGACGAAGAAGAGGGCGAACTCGCCCTGGGCCGCGAAGGAGGCCATAGCCACGACCGCATCGTGCATGCCTTGGGCGACGCCACCGGCAAAGAGGTGATGCGGGCCGTGATCGAGCGCACGCGGACGCTGACCAACGTCGAGATCTGGCAAAACACGTTCACGCTCGACCTGCTGACCTACGAGGGCGCGTGCCGCGGGGCGCTCGTCTGGAACGCGCAGCACGGCAAAACGCTGGTCTGGGCCAAGCAAACCATTCTTTGCACCGGCGGCGCCGGGCAGATCTATCGAGAAACGACCAATCCGCCGGTCGCCACCGGCGACGGACACGCGGTGGCCTTCCGCGCCGGGGCCGAGCTGCGCGACATGGAGTTCATGCAGTTCCACCCCACCGTGCTCTACATCGCCGGCAGCAGCCGCAGCCTGATCACCGAGGCCATGCGCGGCGCGGGGGCGAAACTGGTCGATCGCACGGGCCATCGCTTCATGCCCGACTACGACGAGCGGGCCGAATTGGCGCCGCGCGACGTCGTCAGCCAAGCGATCGTCACGCAGATGGAGAAGACGCGGCATCCGAACGTGTATTTGGATCTTTCGCACCTAGAACCGGGCCGCGTGCGCAGCCGTTTTCCGGGCATTGCCGCGATCTGCGCCGAGTTCGGCCTCGATATTGCGACCGATTGGATTCCGGTGCGCCCTGGGGCGCACTACATGATCGGCGGAGTGACGACCGACGCCGAGGGCCGCACCACGCTCCCCGGGCTGTGGGCGGCCGGGGAAGTCAGCTCGAGCGGCTTGCACGGCGCGAACCGATTGGCTTCGAACAGCCTGCTCGAAGGCCTGGTCTTCGGCGCTCATGCGGGCGAAGGCGCCTCGCGCGCGGCGCTGGCCACGCCCGACGATTTTCGGGCCTTGCCTCTGGAGAATCCGGCCGAGGATGAATCGAGCGAGCCGCTGGACCTGGACGACATTCGCAATTCGCTGAAGAGTCTCATGTGGCGCAGCGCCGGCGTGCGCCGCGAGGCCGCGGAGTTGACCGCCGCGGCCGATTCGATCGACCATTGGTGCGAGTACGTGCTGGGCCGGCAATTCGCCGACCCGGCCGGCTGGCAATTGCAAAACATGCTCTCGGTCGCGCGATTGATGATTTCGGCGGCGCTGGCGCGCGAGGAAAGCCGCGGCGTGCATCTGCGCCTCGATTTTCCGGGCCTCGACAATGCCCGCTGGCAAAAGCACCTCGCCTTTCGACGGCCGGGCGAGTAGCTTGCGATTCGCCGAGAGTGGGCTAAAATCTGCCCGAGGCGCAAAGGCGGCCAACGCCGGCAAGCGATCGGGCGCCTTACGGCGGCCAATGCGAGAAAGGTTGAGATTTTTTCGATTCTGTCCGAACCATTGGCCGCGATTGCGCGTAGCTAGGAACAGGGCTATGGACAAGGGCGCTGCGTAGATATTATTTTTTCTTCGGGCCGCCGGGGGGCCGTCTTCTCAGCGAGGCGCGTCTTGGGGGCCGCGGTGACCGCGATTGATTCACCTTGGGAGTTTGTCAACGATGATGGACGAATCACGTCCGACCATGATCGAGGCCGAGGGACTGTCGAAATACTACGGCGATTTCACGGCCATCCAAGACGTGAGCTTCAAAATTCGGCAAGGCGAAGTGGTGGCCTTTCTCGGCCCGAACGGGGCCGGCAAAAGCACCACCATGAAGCTGTTGACCGGCTACCTATCGCCCTCGGAAGGCGTGGCGCGGATCGCCGGGCACGACATGGCCGGCGACCGGCTGGCGGGCGCCCAAAAGCTGGGGTATCTGCCTGAGAACGGGCCGCTCTATCCCGACATGACCCCTCGCAGCTTGCTAGAGTTTTTCGCCGATGCCCGCGGCATGACGGGCGCCTATCGGCAGGAGCGCATCGGCGCCGTGATCGAGCAATGCGCCTTGGGCAGCGTGATCGGCAAGGCCATCGGCAAATTGTCGAAGGGCTATCGCCAGCGCGTCGGCATGGCCCAGGTGCTGCTGCACGAGCCCGACGTGTTGATTCTCGACGAGCCGACCGCGGGCCTCGACCCCAACCAGATTCGCGAAGTCCGCGATACGGTCCGCCGCTTGGGGCAGACCAAAACGATCTTGCTTTCGACGCACATTTTGCAAGAAGTCGAAGCCATGGCCAGCCGCGTGCTGTTCATCAACGAAGGGCGATTGAAATACGACGGCTCTCCCGCCGATCTGACCAAGGACGGCAAGGCGTTGGAAACGCACTTCCACGAACTGACCAGCGGAGCGGCGTGACATTTTGGATTTTCGATTGCGGATTTTGGATTGCATCCCAAAAGCGCGAATCGGCCGGAAATCCAAGATCAATCCAAAATCGAAAATCCAAAATCGAAAATCCCAATGAACGCCAACGTCATCAGCGCGATCTTTCGCCGGAATTTCAACAGCTATTTCAGCAACCCCACGGGGTACGTGTTCATCTGCGTCTACGTGCTGTTGAGTTCGTTCGCCGCCTTCTGGCCCAACGATTTCTTCAACGACAACCTGGCGAACTTGAACCAGTTGAATAAATATCTGCCGTACATCCTGCTGGTCTTCATTCCGGCGATCACGATGAGCATCTGGGCCGAAGAGCGGCGCCAGGGGACCGACGAACTGCTGCTCACGATTCCGGCCGGCGATTTCGACGTCGTGCTGGGCAAGTATCTGGCGGCGGTGGCCATTTACAGCGTGGCGCTGGTATTCTCGGCGTTTTGCAATCTCAGCATTTTCTTGCTATGGCTGGGGACGCCCGACATCGGATTGTTCTTCGGCACGTACTTCGGCTACTGGATGGTCGGCATGGCGATGCTCTCGATCGGCATGGCCGCTTCGTTCCTGACGGGCAACCTGACGGTGGGCTTCGTGCTGGGCGCGCTGTTCAACGCTCCCTTGGCTTTCGCGGAAAACGCCGACGTCATCATGCCGGCGAGTTGGGCCTTGGCGGTCAAAAACTGGAGCCTGGAAGAGCAGTTTCGCGATTTCGGCCGCGGCGTGATCAGCCTCTCCGCGGTGGTCTATTTCTTGTCGATCGTGGCCGCCATGCTCTATTTGTGCATGGTCCTGATCGGCCGGCGCCATTGGCAGGGCGGGCGCGACGGCCATTCGATGGGCGGCCATTACCTGGCGCGCACGCTGGCCCT
>DATNEC010000458.1:0-8034 GCA_035606815.1 Pirellulales bacterium | reverse complement strand
AGCCTCGAATGGCTGGCTTGCGCGATCACGCGATTGCGTCTCACGTCCTCGCAAGGCAAAGTCGCCTTGGCGGCCAGCCTGCTCCTCGTCGGCGGACTAGGCATCGCCGAAGGGCTTTCGACTCGCTACCCCGGCCGAGAGCGCGATGCCGTGCTGGGCAAATGGCTCAAGCGCCGTTTTGGCGCTCATCAACGCTTGGCGACGTCGGGGGCGATGGAGTTGGTCGACTATTACGCCCAAGCCGCCGCCCAGATCCTGCCGGCCGACCGCGCCGCCGCGACGGAAGTTTTCGCCGATTGGCGGCCCGCCGGCGCGGTCTTGTCGCGGCGCGGATTGGGCGCCGAAAGCCTGCATCAGACGATCGAGGCGGCGCGGCCGTTGGGCTTTGCCGAGGTCGAAAGCAAAGATTTGCCCCCGGGGTTCAATTGGCAGGATCTCGTCGTATTGGAACGTCGGCAACTCCAATCGATGCCGCTGGACGCTACGACTCAGGCCCGGATGACTCGTCCCAAGTGACGGCCATGACGCAACTCGTAACCGCCTTCGGCGCGGCACTGACGTTCACGCTGCTGTTGACGCCCCTGGTGCGCCGTTTCGCGTGGCGGCTGAAGCTGGTCGATCGCGCCGACGGCCAGCGGAAACTGCACGGCGAGCCGGTCCCGCTCGGCGGCGGCGTGGTGCTGATGGCGGCATTGGCGGCGGTCACGCTCGTCATCTGCCGCGGCGCGCCGCTGGCGTGGCCGCATCTCGGCGGCGGTCTGCCATTGCCCGCCGCGCTCGTGCTGTCATCGGTCATGATGTGCCTGGTTGGCTGCTGCGACGATCTCAAGGCCCTGCGCGTCCGCTGGAAGTTGCTCGGGCAGGTGCTGGCGACGCTGCCCTTGGTGTTGGCCGGGCATCGGCTGGAGCAGTTGGAAATCGGCGGCCTGGTGATCGAACTTGGATGGTGGTCCGTGCCGTTGTCGATCGGCTGGCTGATTACCGGCGCCAACGCCTTGAATTTCGTCGACGGCATCGACGGGCTGGCCTCGACGATCGGCATCGCTATTGCCGGCGCCGCCGGACTGATCGCGCATCACCTCGGCCACGACGAAGTCGCCTTGCTGTGCGCCATCTTGGCGGGCGGCCTGGGCGGTTTTCTGTTTTACAATTGGCAACCGGCCACGATCTTTTTGGGCGACGCCGGCAGCATGGTGATCGGGCTATGGCTGGCGGCGCTGGCCGTCGCCGGCAGCCACGCGCCGGAAGTCGGCACGCGGCTAGTCGTCTTGGTCTCGCTGCTGATCGTGCCGATCGCCGACATCGGCCTGGCCGTGGTCCGGCGGACGCTCAGCGGCCGGCAGTTTTGGCTGCCCGATCGAGCGCACATCCACCACCGTCTGCTCGATCGCGGGCTGACCATTCCAAAAACGGTCGGCTTGCTGGGCGGCATTTGCGTATTGTCCGGGTGCGCGGCGTTTGCGGCGGCCGTGAATGGGCGCGAATTGGTGGCTTGGGGCGGTCTAGGCGCATTGGCCGCGGTCATGGCGCGTTCGCGCTATTTCGGACAGTCCGAAGTCGAATTGGCCGGCCAGACGCTGGCCCGCTGCGTGTTGGTTCTCGTGGCTCGGCTCTCGGCGGGCCGCTTGACGCGCTCGCTGCCCTCGTTGGCGGACCTGGAACAGATGGCGCCCTCGGCCGCCTGGGCGATGTTCATCGCCGAGATCGAACTCCATTCGGTCGAGCGCTTGGAACTGACGCTCGCCGATCGGCGCGGCGAAGAAAGACGGCGCGATTGGGAAACCGCCTCGGGACGCCATCGGCGCCCGGAACGTTGGACGTTGGAGGTCGCCAGCGATTCCCCCTTGCAAAGCCAGTGCCGGATGCGGGCCTTGCTGCGCGAAAGCCAGGCGACGGACCCGCTCAATTGGCTATCGCTGCTCGACGTATTGCAGTTGTACGGACGCCACTGGGCGGCGCATCCCGAGCAAATCCCGATTTCCGATTTGCGCATTGCCGAAGGCGAGCGCTTGACAATCGCGCCGGCGGCGGGCGACGATCTACGACGTGCGGCCTAGCCAATGCGAATTCATGCACGATAAATCTGCGACTCCCCCCATCGTCGAAAAGCCGGCGCGCTCGCGCTGGCCGTTCGTCTGCCTGGGCGGCTACTGGCTTGTGCTGTGCGCTGCGACGCACTGGCCGAATCCCTGGCCCGCCGGCGGCACGCCGCAATACCCCGACAAGCTGGTTCACTTCACCGCCTACGGCATTCTCGCCTTTCTGGCCGTCTTTGCAGTGGGCGCATGTCGTACCGGCCAGAATCGTCGCGCGTGGGCCTGGCGAAGCCTGGCCGTGCTGGCCGCCGTGATCGCTTATGGCCTGCTCGATGAATTCACCCAGCCCTGGACGGGCCGCGACTTCGATTGGTTCGACTGGGCCGCCGACATCGGCGGCGCGAGTTGCGGAGCGGCGCTTTCGACGCTCTGGCTACGGAGAGGTCGATGAAGAAAAGGGGATAAGTACTTATCCCCTTTTTAATGCGCCGCCTTCCAGAGTCTTCCCTGGTAGGTATCTCGCCGTTCGAACTCCGCATCCAATGCCGCCCGCAAGGCCGGCTTGTCGAGACACCAGGGCGGGCCGATCAAGTATTTGGGCGGCGCGTCGCCGCCCACCCGCTCGACCAGGCAGCCGGGCGGCAAGACTTCAAGCACGTCGACGACCGTGCGCACATAGTCGTCCAGTTCCATCAACCGAACCTGGCCCGACTCGACCCACTCGGCCAGGGGCGTATTTTTGACCGCATAGAGATTGTGAATCTTGACCGAATCGACGCCCAACCGGGCCGCCTCGCGGGCCGTGGCCAACATGTCGTCGTGCGATTCGCCCGGCAAGCCCAAGATCAGGTGGGCGCAAATCTCGAAGCCGCGGTTGCGGCTGCGCTCGACGGCATCCACCATCGCCGCGTGATGGTGCCCGCGGTTCATCCAATCCAGCGAGCGGTCGTGCATCGACTGCATGCCGTACTCGACCGAGAGATAGGTTCTGCCGGCCAAGTCAGAAAGCAGATCGAGCGTTTCCTCCGGCACGCAATCGGGCCGAGTGCCGATTGCCAAGCCGACGACCTGCGGATGGTCGAGCGCTTGCTCGTACAGTCCGCGGAGCCGCTCGACCGGGGCGTAGGTATTCGTGGCCGGCTGAAAATAGGCCAGGAACCGCTCGACCTTGTACCGCCATTTCAACCGGCGGATCCCCTCTTCGAGCTGGCCGCGAATCGCCGTTCGGGGCACGCGGCGGCTGGGGCTGAAGCTGCGGTTGTCGCAAAACACGCAGCCTCCCACGGCCACAGTCCCATCGACGTTCGGGCAGGTAAACCCGGCGTCGAGGCTCACTTTCTGGACGCGCTGGCCAAACTTCTGCCGCAAAAAAAAGTTATAGGCGAAGTATCGCAGCCCGGCGGCCCGCCAGACCGGAACTTCGGCCGCCCCCGCGGCCGGCAAATCGTTGACGGCCAAAGGGCCTGAACCTAAACTAAATCTAGGCCCTTGAAGATCGAGCGGGCGGGCTTCGGGGTCCAAGTCTTCCATCGAGCGGATCTTAAATCGTCACGGGGCCCGGAACAAGAGACAGCAGCACGATGTACGGCGAACTCGTTCCTGTCGGCGGGGGTGATACCATTCCCTTGTTGAAAAAGAGTTTGCTGGTGGGGCGACGCGAAAGCTGCGACATCGTGTTGCGGTTTCCGAACGTCTCGGCCCACCATTGCCAGCTCACCTTGATGGGCGGCTATTGGTATATCCGCGACCTGCAAAGCCGCAATGGCGTCAAGGTCAACGGCGTCAAGGTGACCGAGAAACGCCTCGATCCGGGCGATGCCTTGGCCGTCGCCAAGCATTTCTACGAAGTGCATTATTCGCCCAGCGACCTGGGCGCGGTCGGCCCTCCGCCCGCCGAAACCGGCGCCGCCATTGCCGACATCTTCAGCAAGTCGCTGTTGGAACGCGCCGGGCTGGCCAAGGACGTGGTCGTTCCCGAAGAGCGGGCCGATCGCGATTTCAAGAAGCGCTACGACGTCTCGAACCACGACGCCGGACAAATCAAGGACAAAAACCGACCGGTTTAACCCTCGCTTGGCGAAACCGAAAAAAAAACGAGTCCGCGCCGAGTTTCGTAAAAACCGCACGTCGCGTGCGCGTCGTAGCGGCTGGACTCGCGATTTTCAAACCGATTCGGGCGATCAGGAAAACGCCGCCCGAGACGAGCGCATCAGCGGCAAGGGCGAGTTGACCCGCAAGCGCACGGTGCGCGGGGCCACGGACGATAGCGAGCAGGGCTTCGGCGTTCGGCTCGACGTCGACGAGAGCGTCTGTCTGCCCGGCCGCGTGCTGGCGGTCCACGGATTGACCAGCGTCGTCGAGGCCGCCAACGGCACGACCTATCGCTGCGCCGTCCGCCGCATCCTCAAAACCCTTTCGACCGACGAGCGTCACGTGGTCGCGGCCGGCGACCGCGTGCTGTTCCGGCCCGCCGACAAGAATTCATCCGCGGCAGACCGCGAAGGGGTCATTGAGCGGATCGAGCCGCGCCGCGGCATCCTCAGCCGCGGCAGGCGCGGCCGGCGGCACGTGCTGGTGGCCAACGTCGATCAACTACTCATCGTCTCTAGCGCCGCCGAGCCGTACCTGAAGCCGAACTTGATCGACCGCTTCCTGGTCAGCGCCGAGCAAGGAGGGCTGCGGCCGTGCATTTGCATCAACAAGGTCGATCTCGTCGATCCGGCTTCCTTGCAGCCCTTGGTCGGCACGTACAGCCAAATGGGCTATCGCGTGCTGCTGCTCAGCGCCAGCACGGGCTTCGGCATCGACCGCCTGCGGAAAGTCTTGATTGGCCGGCAGAGCGTCGTCTCGGGGCAAAGCGGCGTGGGCAAGTCGTCGCTGTTGAACGCCGTACAGCCAGGGCTTGGCCTGGCCGTGGCCGAGGTCAGCGCCGAATCGCAAAAGGGCCGGCACACCACGACCACCGCGCGGCTTCTGCCGCTCGCGGGCGGCGGCCACGTCGTCGATACGCCGGGCATTCGCCAGTTTCAGTTGTGGGATATCGCGCACGAAGAGGTGGCCGGGCTGTATCGCGACCTGCGGCCGTTCGGCAACCGCTGCGATTTTCCCGACTGCACGCACACCCACGAAGCCGGCTGCGCCGTCAAGCACGCCGTCGCCGACGGCTGGCTCGACGCGCGGCGTTACGAGAGCTACTGCCAGTTGTTCGCGGGAGATCTGGAGTAGCGGGCGAACCTGCACGGCAAAACAGACGTCTTATTAGCCACGGATGAAACAAATCATTTTTTAGCCACGGATGAAACACAGATGAAACACGGATAATTCGGTATGGAGTTTCAGCACCAAGATATTCCCGGGGCAATCATCGGTGCCGCGTTTGAAGTTTATAATGTTCTTGGTTATGGGTTCTTGGAAAGAGTTTATCAGCGGGCCATGCAGATCGAATTGCAAGCCCGCGGGTTCAAGGCCGAGATCGAATCCGAAATCCGCGTGATCTACAAGGGCATGGAGGTCGGTTTCTATAAAGCCGACCTGTGGGTGAATAACTGCGTAATCGTCGAGCTAAAAGCGGCCAAGTGCTATGTTGCCGAAGATGAGCCTCAGTTGCTCAACGAACTCAAGGCGACGGGAATTAAGGTCGGCTTGCTCGTCAACTTCGGTCGAACGAAAGTCGAGTTCAAACGAATGGTCTTTTAACTCTGTATTTCATCCGTGTTCGATCCGTGTTTCATCCGTGGCTAAAAAAACGTGTTTCGTCTGTGTTTCATCCGTGGCTAAAGAAAGGAGAACCGAATCCCTGTGACTGAAATGAATCGCGCCGAGAGCGTCGTCAGCGAAGCCGCGGTGCTGGTGGGCGTCGTGCTGCCCGAGAACCGCCAGCAGGGCGATTTACTCGACGAATTAGCGGGCCTGGCGACGACCGCCGGCGCCCACGTCGTCGGTTCGCTCACGCAGCGCCGCGAAACGCCCGACAAGACGACGTACCTGGGCAAGGGCAAGGTGGAAGAACTGCGCGTGCTGGGCGAAGCCTCGGACGCCGACGTGATCTTTTTCGACAACGATCTCTCCCCGGCTCAAACTCGCAACCTGGAGAAGGCCACGAATCTCAAGGTGCTCGACCGCACCGAGTTGATCCTCGACATCTTCGCCAGCCGCGCTCAAACGCACGAAGCCCGCTTGGCCGTGGAGCTGGCCCAGTTGCAATACTCGCTGCCGCGGCTGAAGCGGATGTGGACCCACCTTTCGCGGTTGAAGATGGGCATCGGCATGCGCGGTCCCGGCGAAAAGCAGTTGGAAGTCGACCGCCGGCTGGTCGAGAAGCGGATTCACGATTTGCAGACCGAGCTGGGCGAAGTCCAGCGCCGCAAAGAGCGACAGGTAGCCGCCCGCAGCGATCGGATGACCGTTTCGCTGGTCGGTTACACCAACGCCGGCAAAAGCACGCTGCTGAACGTGCTGACGGGCGCCAACGTGCTGGCCCAGGACAAGTTGTTCGCGACGCTCGACACTCGCACGCGCCGCTGGCAACTGCCCGGCTGGGGGCCGGTGCTGTTGAGCGACACGGTCGGTTTCATCCGCGATCTGCCGCACCATCTGATCGCCAGCTTCAAAGCCACGCTGGAAGAGGCGCGACAGGCCAACTTGCTGCTGCACGTGGCCGACGCCAGCAGCCCGGCCGTTTACGAGCAGATCGCCGCGGTCTACAAGGTGGTCGAAGAATTGGGCATCCAGGCCAAGGACATGCTGCTGGTGCTCAACAAAGTCGACGCCTTGGCCGAGCGGGCTCAGCTCGACGGCCTGCTGAACCGCTACCCGAACGCCATCCCCGTCAGCGCCCGCAAGGGCCAGGGCCTGGCCCACCTGGCGGGCGCCGTCAGCGAAGCCTTGAGCCGCAACTTCATGGACGTCGACATCGAGACGGGCGTCGGCAACGGCCGCTTGCTGGCCTATTTGGCGGCGCACGGCGAGGTGCTCTCGAAGCAATTCTCGGAGACGCGCGTCCTCGTCCACTGCCGGATTCCGCAAAAGCACCTGCGACAGATCGACGACGAGCAAACCATCGTCCGGCCGCACGCCTCGGGCAACGGGCGGATGGAAGACGTGGCGTAGTTGTATTTTGGATTTTGGATTTTCAATTTTGGATTTTCGAGCCTTCTTCCAGCAATCCAAAATCGAAAGTCCAAAATCGAAAATCCTCTATGTCGCGACGCAATCTTATAGGCAGCCGAGTTCTGATCACCGGCGCTTCGAGCGGCATCGGCTGGGCCTTGGCGTTGGAATTGGCCAGGCGCAAGGCCCGTTTGGTGCTGAATGCTCGCCGGGCCGAGCGGCTGCAAGCGCTGGCCGAGGAAGTCCGCGAGTCGGGAGGCGAGGCCGAGTTGGCCGTAGGCGACGTGACTTCAGCCGAGGTCCGTCGCGCGGCGCTCGACGCGGCCCAGGCCCGCTTCGGCGGCCTCGACATCCTGGTGAACAACGCCGGGATCAGCGCGCACGGAACTTTCGAGCGCGCCGCGCCCGACCGCCTGCGAAAGATCATGGAGGTCAACTTCTTCGCGCTGGCCGAAATGACGCGAGAGGCGCTGCCGCTGTTGAAGCAAGGTCGCACGCCGCTGGTGGTCAACGTCGCCTCGATCCTCGGCCATCGCGGCATCCCGTTTCAAAGCGAGTACTGCGCCAGCAAGTTCGCCGTCCGCGGGTTGAGCGAATCGCTGCGCGCCGAGCTGTCGAAGCACGCCGTCGACTTGCTCGTGGTCAGTCCCGGCACGACCGACACCGAATTCTTCGATCACTTGCTGGAAAAGCAGGGCGAGATGCCCTGGCCCGAGCAGCCCGGCGTGCCGGCTTCGTTTGTCGCCATGCGCACCGTCCGCGGCATGCGCCTGGGCCGTCACGAAATCGTGCCCAACTTCCGCGGCCGCTTGCTCGTCTATTTGAACCGCCTGGCGCCGCGGCTGGTCGATCGGTGGATGGAGAGGTACGTGGAGTAGGAGAAGGCGGC
>DATNEC010000456.1:0-8629 GCA_035606815.1 Pirellulales bacterium | reverse complement strand
GTGTTTCTTGGTCAGCTCGGAGATTTGATAGATGTACTGTTGGCCCATAGCGAATCTTTGTTCGGTCTCTCGCGCGTTGCCTGGCAAGCCGCTTCGAGCAAGCGGCAAACTCGCATTTTAGGAAATCGACCGCGATTTGCGAAGGGCGCGGCTTGACTTGTCGCGCAAGCCGGCCGCGCGGTAACGTCGAGCGCTTGCGCAGCGAGGGGGCTGCAACGGGCGAAAATCATGATTTATACGCCTCGTTCGAGACATAAATCATCAAGTACGGCGGACCGTGCTCCCGTCCGACAATTACGCTCTTTCGCCGCGGCCGTCGCGGCGGCGGTTTTTATAATTCGGCTCCAAAATGCCGCGCGATCGCCCAACAATAGGCTCCGAAACGCCCCTTTTTCCGCGCGTCGCGGCGGCCCGCCTTGCGGCAAACGCCTGGAATTCTCGGCAAATGCAGCAACGGACCGGCCGGGGAAATGAAAACTTACGCGGCGATATAAATAAATCGGCCGAAATATAAATCACGCGAGGACCGTTTTGGGTCATGGGCATCGTCCGTCGTGATGGACCTGGAGTCCGTCCTACGGTAGCTCCGGCGCTCTGCGCCGGAGTATGGGCCTGTGGCGATTAGCCATTACTCCCCGTCACGGAGTGCCGGGGCTACTTGGTAGCTCCGGCGCTCCGCGACGGAGATGATACAGCCGTGCGAACATCCACCGCGGAATTCGCGGAACGGGGAACTCGCGGAATGGCGGAAGTTTTCTTGCCAGAAAGCACCCCTGTCGGTTAGATCTAGGGCTGGCCCTGGCGGCCTGAAGTCTCGATCAGCGCTCGGAATCAAGGAGACGCGCCATGCTGACCATTCATGAAGGCAAGCCCCGCGGCAATTGCCAGGGTTTCAGCCGCCGGACGGCTTTGAAGGCCGGCTTCCTGGGCGTGGGCGGAATGGGCCTGGCCGATTTGCTCCGGTTGCAAGCCCGAGGCGGAGCGACGCGCAAAGACACCGCCGTGATTCTGCTCTGGCTTGACGGCGGGCCGAGCCAACTGGAAACCTACGACCCCAAGCCCGAGGCGACTTCCGAGTATCGCGGACCCTACGGCGTGATCGACACGAACGTGCCGGGCATTCGCATCTCGGAGATGCTGCCGCATCATGCCCGCCACGCCGACAAGATGGTCTTCGTCCGCTCGCTGCATCACGATACGGGCGATCACTTCGCCGGCGCCCATTGGATGCTTACGGGCCGCTTCGGCTCGACGGCGGTCAACTTGCCGCAGAAGTATCCTTCGGTCGGTTCGATCGCCTCGCGGATGCGCGGCGCCAACCGGCCCGGTCTGCCGGCTTATGTCGGCCTGCCGGCCGCGCAGAGCGTGTATCTGTTTCCCGGCTACCAAGGCGCCGCGTATCTGGGCGGGGCCTACAACCCCTTCGACGTCGACACGCAGCAAAAATACCTGGCGGCCAACAGCAAGCTCAAGATCACACATCCGCGCTGCCTCGATCAGTTCTCGCAGGCCCAGGCGGGCCGCATCGAGGGCCGAGTGCAACTGCTCAAAAGCTTCGACAAGATTCGCAGCGAGCTGGACCAGACCGGCGCCATGGATTCGCTCGACCATTACCAGCAGCAGGCCGTGGACATGATCCTGGGGGGCAAGGCCCAGCGGGCCTTCGATCTGGAGCAGGAAGATCCGCGCGTCGCCGAGCGCTATGGCGAAAGTCCGTGGGGACAATACACGTTGATGGCCCGGCGGCTGGTTGAGGCGGGCGTGACGTTCGTCACGGTCGACATGCCGCATTGGGACGATCACTCGAACATCGAGAAGGGGCACGGCTACAAACTGCCGCCGCTCGACCAGGCGGTCGGCGCCTTGCTCGAAGATTTGCACGAGCGCTCGCTGCTCGACCGCGTGCTGGTGATGGTGATGGGCGAATTCGGCCGCACTCCGCGGATCAACACCGGGCAGCCCGGCATTCCGATACCGGGCCGCGACCACTGGGGCTCGGCGATTTCGGTGATGTTGGCCGGCGGCGGCCTGCGCACCGGGCAAGTGGTCGGCGCGACGAACGCTCGCGCCGAGCATCCCGTCGAGCGTCCGCTGACGCCCGACGATTTGCTGGCCACCGTCTATCACGTGCTCGGGATCGACCCTTCGGTTTCATTTCCCGACCACGCCGGACGGCCCGTGCCGATATTGGACGTCGGCCGGCCGATCGCGGAAATTATTTGAACGCGACCGAGCCTACGGCGCCTGTGCCCGCAAATACGCGAACAAATCGCGCAGCTCCTGGTCGCCGAGGGGATCGAGAATTCGCTCGGGCATCAGCGAGATCGGCATCGGCTCGAAGGCCTCCAACTCGCTGCGCTTGAGCGTGATGCGGGCGTTTTGGGCGTCGAGCAGCGTCACCGCATCGTCGGTCGATGCGGCCAGCAGGCCGTTGATCAGGCGGCCGTCTTCGGTCTGCGCGGCGTAAGCCACGAACTCCGGGCGAATCACGGCGCTGGGGTCGATGATGTTTGGCAAGAGAACGGCCATGTTCTTGCGATCGGCCGACGTCAGTTCCGGCCCCACGCGGTTGCCTTCCCCGAACAGTTGGTGGCACGTGCCGCAATGCTTCATCATCAGCCGTTTGCCATTGGCCGGATCGCCTTTACCTTTGGCCAGGATATGCTCGACGGCTTTGATCTTGCCTTGCTTTTCCCGAGACGTCGCCGGCGCGATTTTGCCCCAGATCGACTCGATCTCGCGCGCCAGTTCTTGCTGGGGATGGGCCAGCATCTGCCGCACCTGGTCGAGCGCGACCTCGTCGGGCGCCACGCGCTTTTCGCGGACCGCGCCGACCAGCGCCCGCGCCCAGGCGGGCCGGCTGACGAGCAACGCGCGCACGCGCGATTGCACCACCGGCGCCAGCCGCGGATATCGCGCCAGCAACTCCTCGGCGATCGACGCAGACTCGTAGCGTTGCAGCGCGGACAAGGCGGCGATTTGAACGCACGGCGATTCTTCGCCGGAAACCAGCGCCAGCAACTCGTCGACGCAGCCTGGATGGCCCGTCGCGCCGAGCGTCTCCAACAGGCCGACTCGGTCCGCCTCCTTGGCGCGGTGATCACCAATAACGGCCAGGGCCTTCGGCAGCGCGGCGGCAAGCTGCAATCGCAGGCCCAGCCGCAGCGCTGCCGAGGACGCCGGTTCGCCGTCGAGCGCAGCGGCGACGAATTCGCTCAATTCGGCGGGCGGCTGTTGGTCTCCGCCGCCGGCCAATTGCACGTCGATCGCGCCCAGCAGGGCGTTTCGCGAGGCCGTGTCGGGCGCGACGTTCAGCATCTCGCAGCAAGCGGCCCAGCCGGCCGGCGAATTCTCGCCGGCATAGCGGCGCACCAAGCGCTCGACGATCGTGCCGCGAACGAGCGGTCGCTGCCAAAAACCTTTCTCCTTGATCATCGCCAGCACTTGGCTCCGGTCGGCGATCGCCTTGTCCTCCACCGCCCACCAAAGCAACAGCGGCAAATGTGGATCGGCCGCGTCGGCGTCTCGCCGCAGCATCCGCTCGACGATCGGCAGCGCCTCCGGCCCTGGCAGTCGCTTCGCTGTGCAGGCCAATTGGCTGCGAACGCTTGGATCGGTCTCGCTGGCCGCCGGTTCCACGAACTTTGCTTGCAAACTCGGCGGCGCCCGCTTCTCGTCGCCGACCAGTCGCACGGTCCAGGCCCGCACCGCCGGCGACGGATGGTCCAAAAGCTCCGCCGCCAGCGCTTCGGAAAACCCGCCGCTGACATAGATCGCCCACAAGGCTTCCAGTGGGGCATGTTCATTTTCGGGCGACTTGTTCCGCTGCATTTCCTTGAGCGGCTCGATCACTGCCGGATCGCGGCGTTCGCCCAAAATCCGCCGCGCCTCGCGAGAGTACCAGGCGTTCTTGTGCGTCAGCAAGCCGACAAGTTCTTGGCTGGTGCGTTTGGCCAAGTCCAGCGGCGCCATCGGCCGCGGATTCATGCCGCTGGGGACGAACCGCCAAATCCGCCCGTCGCTACGGCTGGGCGGATACCACTGGCTGCGGTCTTTCGGGCTGGTGTGGCTGATGTTCTCGTCACACCAATCGGCGGCGTACAAGGCGCCGTCGGGGCCGACCGTGCAATCGACCGGCCGAAACCAGATGTCGGACGAGACGGCGAAATCTTCCTGATAGTTCGTGGTGAACGTCGAGCCGCTCGGCTCCAACCGGCTGACGCGCATCGCGTTGGCCCGCAGGTTCGGATAAATGCAGGCGTCGTTGAACCGCTCGGGCAGCAGCCCGCCCTGGTAGATCACGCAGCCGCCGGTCAACGCGCTGCCGAGGAAGCCGACGTGCTTCACCGGGTTGAAATAGCCGAAGGCGAACGGATTGTGCAGCGGTCCGTGCTTGCCGAAGCCTTTGATGTAATAGGCGCCTTGCACGTGATGGCACAGCGGCTCGGTCGTGTTGCCGCCGGCGAACAGTTGGCCGCGGCGGTCGAAGTCGATGCCCCAGGTATTGCCGCCCCCTTCGGCGAACAGCTCGAAGCGTTTCGTGGCGACGTGATATCTCCAAATGCCCTGCTGGAATTCGATGCCGCGAATGTTGGCCGTGACGGTGCTGCCTTGGGCCCCATAGAGCCAGCCGTCCGGACCCCAGGTCAACGAGTTGGCGAAGGCATGCGCGTCTTGCATGCCGAACCCTTCGAGCAGCACCTCGGGGTCGCCGTCGGGCGCGTCGTCGCCGTCGCGATCGGCGTAAAACAACAGGTACGGCGGCTGCGCCACGAACACGCCGCCGTTGCCCAGCGCCATACCGGAGGCCAGGTTCAACCCGGTCAAAAATTCCTTTGCCCGATCGGCCCGGCCGTCGCCGTCCGTGTCTTCGAGAATGGTGATCCGATCATCGCCTTTGGGGCCGCGCGGCGGAGGTTCAGGCACTCGGTCGTACTTGGTTCGCAAGTATTCGTCGATCGCCGTGGCCTTCAACCCGTTGGGCGTCGGATACTGGATATATTGCAGCACCCACAGCCGGCCGCGATCGTCGAAACTCATGCTCACCGGCTGCCGCACCAGCGGTTCGCTGGCGAACAACTGGATTTCCACCCCCTCGGCGACGCGAATGCCCTGGGCGGCCTTCTCGGGGCCTGGCGGCTGCGGGGCAGGTGCGCCGTCCGAAACCGGCTGGGCGAACGCGGCTGGCGGCAGCATCCAGGCCAGCAGCAACGTACTCGCGAGCCATCCGCGCAGCGGTCGAACGGTAAGACGCATGATCGATGGTCTCCAGGGGAAAAAGCAGTCGGCTTGGCGCTGTAAGCGGGGCGAGGGCGTTTGCGGGGTTGAAGTCTCAAGGCGGGGGATCGCGCGATCGCGGTCGATTCTACCCTACCGCCGCGGCCCGGCGAAATCGGTCTGCAAAATCGATCGGGCGAAGTTCTACCGCGAGCGGCGACCGGTGGCGGGCACTGGCCCCTCGCGCGAGAGGGTCTTATAATCCGCTGTTTCGCCAGGCGCGGCCTTGGCGAGCCGCTTGGATTTCAACGCCGGGAGAACAACGAAACATGGCGGTCGGATTCGGCATCATCGGTTGTGGCATGATCGCGAACTTTCATGCCAAGGCGATCAACGACGTGCGCGGCGCGAAATTGGTGGCCTGCTTCGATACCTTTCCGGCGTCGGCCGATCGGTTGGCGGCCGCCACCGGCTGCCGGGCCTATCACAAGCTCGGCGAAATGTTGGCCAACCCGGCCGTCGAGATCGTCACCATCGGCACGCCCAGCGGCGCCCATCTGGAGCCGGCCGTGGCTGCCGCTCGGGCAGGCAAACATGTGGTCGTCGAAAAGCCGCTGGAAATCACGCTCAAGCGCTGCGACAAAATCATCGCCGAATGCGAAAAGGCCGGCGTCAAGCTGGGCACGATTTTTCCCTCGCGGTTTCACGGTTCCAGCCAAGAGCTGAAGCGGGCCATCGACGCCGGCCGCTTCGGCAAGCTGACCGTCGGCGATGCGCAGGTGAAGTGGTTCCGCCCGCAGTCGTATTACGACAGCGGCGCCTGGCGCGGCACCTGGGAACTCGACGGCGGCGGCGCGCTGATGAACCAGGCGATCCACAGCGTCGACCTGCTGGCTTGGCTGATGGGTCCGGTCGTCGAGATCCGCTCGATGACCGCGACCCTGGCCCACCAGCGGATCGCGGTGGAAGACACCGCCGTCGCCGCGGTGCGCTATGCCAGCGGGGCGCTGGGAGTGATCGAAGCCAGCACGGCGACGTACCCGGGCTATTTGAAGCGATTGGAGATCCACGGCTCGGAAGGTTCGGCGATCATGGAGGAGGAAGACATCATCAAGTGGGACTTCGCGAAGAAAGACCGGCGCGACGCCGCGATCCATCAGCAGATGGCCCAGAGCAAGAGCACGGGCGGCGGGGCCAGCGACCCGGCGGCCATCGGCCACCACGGCCACGCGAAGCAGTTTCAGGACATGGTCGATGCGATCAAGAAAGGTCGCAAGCCTGCGGTCGACGGCCCCGAGGGGCGCCGCAGCGTCGAAATCATTCTGGGCGTGTACAAGGCCGCCGAAAGCGGCCGCCCGGTCGTCTTGCCTCTGGCCGCCGATCCGGCGCTGAAGGCCCGCAAAATCAAGGCGAAATAAGACATCCGCGTTCCTGCCGAGGACGCATGGTAGGGAACGGCGTCAGCGCTTGATATGATGCGGGCGATTCACTCGCGACTTTCCCGCGGAGCGGAAGATGATCCGATTGACCGGCGTTACTCAGCATTACGGCGTGAGGCCGGTGTTGCGCGACGTCAGCCTTTCGATCGAGAAGGGCGAGCGGGTGGTGGTGCTCGGTCCAAACGGCATGGGCAAGACGACTTTGCTGGGAGTGATGGCCGGGGTGCTGTCGCCGCAGCGCGGCGAAGTTGAAATCGACGGCCTGCTCCGACGCAGTTCCGAGGAAGCCGAATTGGCGATCCGCAAGCGCGTCGTCTATCTGCCCGACCACGCTTGGGCGCCGAAGAATCGCACGGGTCGCGAGTTCATTCTGGCAGTTGGCCGGCTGTATGGCCTCGACGAAACGCACTTGCTCGACCACGCCGAGCGCTTGCTCGCGCTGTTCGAATTGTCGCGAGAAGGCGATTGGCCGATCAGCAGTTACTCGAATGGCCAGCAGAAAAAGATCGCCCTTTGCGCGGCACTCGTCGCCGAGGCGCCGATTTTGTTGCTCGACGAACCTTTCTCGGGCGGGCTCGACCCAGCCGGCATTCTCGCCTTGAAGCGCGTGCTGCAACGCCTGCCGGATGAGCGCGGGGCGACGATCGTCATGACCACGCCCGTTCCCGAACTGGTCGAAGAGTTGGCCGACCGCATTGCGATCATTCGCCAGGGCCAACTGCTGGCCTTCGACACTCCAGAGGGCCTAAGGCGACTGACCCAATGCTCGGGTTCGCTAGCTCACGTGCTCGAACGACTGATTCACCCCGAGACTTTGAAAAACATCGCGCGCTATTTCGAGAAGAGCCCGTAATGCTGCGAAGGGCCTGCAACTGGCTGCTGTTGGTCTTGCCGCCCGGTTGGGTCGTGACGTTCGCCTTTTCGACTTGGCTCGTCATTGAAGGGTTAGCGGCGTTCTTGCACTGGCAATTTCCCGTGCCCGGCGTCGCGGACCCGCTCTTGAGAGCGCGAGACGCGTTTGCCATCGCCGCATGCGCAGCGCTGGGGCTTTATCGCGTGGCCGGGTTTCACCCGCTGTTCAAAGACGCCTACCGCCGTTGGCTGTCATTCACTCCGTGGCGGCGCGGCCTTCCACTGCCGGTCGGCCCGGTGCATTTGGCGCCGCAAGACGCCGCCGTCCTGGCCGTGATTCTCGTTCTGCTGCACGACGCTCAACTTCCGCGATCGGCGTTGCCTGCCGCCTTCCTGTTGACGTACCTCATTGGTCTGCTCGTCTCGTTCGCCCGTCTCGGCTATTCGCGGGCCGCGTATGTGCTGACGTTTGCTCTGGGACTGGCCATTCGGCTGGGCTTGATCACGCCGCCCGGGCTCGCCCTGCTGGCGCTGTTGGTCGTCGCCTCGCAATTCGTTTTGTCGCGCACCTTGGACGATTTCCCTTGGCGGGGTCGGCTGTCACTGGACGCGATGAGGGATCCGGAGCACCAAAAGCGGCTGGCAGTCCTCTCGGTGGGATGGCCCTTCCTCCAGTTACGGCCGAATGGCCTTGAATTTGGCATTCGCTACCGCCACGGAATCTTGCTTAGCCTGCTGGGCGGTTGGTGGACGTATTGCCTGTGCGGGTTGATTTCCAACGCCGAGGCGCGGGAGGCGATAGAACAGTCATTGCTATATTTTTTGCCGCTGTTAATCGTCTTCAGGCGGCTGCGCGTTTATCTATCCAACCACCGCTCACCGATCGGACTGCTCGGGCGGCTGTTGACGTTGCGTTGGATCATTCCGAGCTATGATCAGGTTTTTGCGGCGCCGTTATGCATCTTGCTGACGCTGCTTTTCGCCCCGGCCGCAATCGACAGTTGGTCGGTAAGGCTCGGAGTTCCGTTGCCGACGCCCCATCTGGTGATCACGCTGGCGCTGCTCGAAGCCTTGAACCTTGGGCCGACCGTGAAATGCTGGCATTTAACCAGCGCTTGCCG
>DATNEC010000440.1:0-3074 GCA_035606815.1 Pirellulales bacterium | reverse complement strand
CCTGATCGTCGAGGCCGTAGGCCAGGCCGGCTACAAGATCGGCCGCGGCGAGCAGGTCGGCATCGCGCTGGACGTCGCCGCCACCGAGTTGTACGACTCCAAGAAGAAGACCTATTCAATGGACGGCCGCTCGCTCGACGCCGCCGGGATGGTCGACCTGCTGGCCGGCTGGGTCGATAAGTACCCGATCTGCTCGATCGAAGACGGCTGCAGCGAGGACGATTGGGATGGCTGGAAGCTGCTCACCGACAAGGTCGGCTCGAAGACTCAGCTCGTCGGCGACGACTTGTTCGTCACCAACACCGGCCGCTTGCAACAGGGGATCGATCGCGGCATCGCCAACAGTATTCTGATCAAGGTCAACCAGATCGGCTCGCTGACCGAAACGATCGAGGCGATTCAATTGGCCCACCGCAACGGCTACACCAGCATTTCCAGCCACCGCAGCGGCGAGACCGAAGACGCGACGATCGCCGACCTGGCGGTCGCCCTGGGCACGGGCCAGATCAAGACCGGGTCGCTCTCGCGGACCGACCGCACGGCCAAGTACAATCAATTGTTGAGGATCGAAGAGATTTTGGCCGGTTCGGCCGTGTACGCCGGCCGGCTGTTTCCGAACTGGGGAGTCCTATCATGAACGACGAACCCAAGTTATCCGCGGCGGAATGGGCGCTGGTCGTAGAATTGCTGAAGCGAGAGCAGCACGAGCTGCCGGCGGAAATTCACCATACCCGCGTGGCCAGTTATCGAAAGGAATTGCACCAGCGCGAGGCGCTGGTCAATCGACTGCTCGAACGTTTGGAGAAGGCGTCCTGACCGACGCGCGGCGGGCGGGAAGGAACAGCGACATGGCGCGACCGTGTTCGATTCATGGGCAAGGTTCGGGCTGCATGACGAACTGACCGGCGCCGGTTTCCAGTTGTCACGTTTTGGCGAACCGAGTTCAAAGCGGCGTCAGCGATCCAGTCGCCACGATTCATCAAAAAATCCGGCGGCGGCGATGCGGCCGGGCTGGCGATTGCCGGGCGGCTCGGAGAGATCGATCACGGCCCAGTCGGGCAGCTTGGGCGTTTGTTGCGAGTTCGTGGCGTCGTGGGCCTCGCGAAACGTCGGGCCGCTGTTCACGACCAGGTAGCGCTCGGGATTCAGCGGATTCGGGTAAATCATCGCCGGAACGTGCCCGGCCGAATCATAGTTCTTGCCCGCCATTTTCAGCGAGGTCTTGTCCCACGCAAGCGGCAATCGCGCGGCGGCCTTGCCCAACAGCGAGTTCGACGCCGGATCGCCCCAGACGATGACGTGATAATTCTTCAGGTCGTCGTCGGTCACTTCGTCGTCGCGTTTGATGCGCACGTCGCCGCGAAACAATCGCCGCCAGCGATCGACGAAATGCGCCAGCTCGCCTTGCACCCACTGCTCGACGCGCGGATGGGCCGCCTTTCCGCTGGGCGTCGCGACCAGAAACGGTTCGAAGAACACGTCGTCGATCGGGCCTTGCAAGCCGGGCCGCTTATGAAGCATGCCGTCTTTCCCAAGACCTGGCGCGGATCGCCATTTGCCGTCGAGCCGCTGGAAAACGAGTTCGGCAATCGGCTTCGGCAGATCCGGGGGTTGCACGGCATGCCCGTCGATTTCGATTTTCGTCTCGGCGGGGAACCGTTCGATGTTTTTCCAAGGAACGGACAACCGCAGGGCCGCTACGTTCTTCGTCGTCAGCTTGAGTTGCCGCGATCCGTCGAGCTTTGCGTCGACGCGCGAATCGAGCCAGTGCTGGCCGAGCCGGGCGATTTCCACCCAGGCGTAACGCGAATAGCGCAGCGTGCGAGTTTGCAGCGAGAGCTCGGCCGGGTATCGATCGCGGCCCTCGGCCGCGCACTGTTGGAGCCGCTTGCGCAGCTCGGCCAGCGTGTCGGGATGATACTTATGGCCCATGCCGGGGCCGATCAGGTGCGGCAGCTCGCGGCCTTCGGCTTGGTAGGCTTCTTCCATCACGCGGGCGGCTTGAATTTGCTTGTCGTTCTCGCCGCTGTAGGCGATCACCGGCACGTTGAACAGCGTGCGGACGTAGTCGGGGGCGTCGTAGAGTCCCCAGAGCGTTTGTTCGTAGACTGGCGGATACCTTTCGGGCGTCAGATGCTGGTAGCGCCGCGTTTCGGCGAAGCCGGCGCCCGGGCTGACTGCCGCCCAATGCTCGGCATAATGCGCGCCGAGATGCCAGGCCGCCGCGCCGCCCATTGAGAAACCGGCCAGCACGATTCGGTCGGGATCGATCTTGTATTGCGATTGCACGGCGGCGACCGCTTCCAGCACGTCGGTTTTGCCGGCGAACTTGAAGGCGTTGCAATAACGGCCGAACGGATGCAGCACGATCGCGTCGTCGGGCGCGATGTCGCCCGGACTGCGCAGCCGCTGGGCGACGAACGCCACCTCGGTCATCTTGTCGCCGCGGCCATGCAGCCAGACGTACAAGGGGCAAGGTTTGGCGAGATCGAGTCCCTCGGGAATCACCAAGCCGTAGGGCTGCACCGAATCGTCGATCCGCGAGCGATACCCGCGGACCACGAGTTTTTTGGCGGTCGTCCAAGGCGCCTTGCCGGCCAACAGCCGGTCGAGCCGCTCGGCGCCCAGCTTGATTTGCTCCAAGGCCGATTTCACGTCGCCGGGCGAATAGAACTCCCCGTTGGTCAGCGCGTAGCTGGGGCCTTTGAGCAGGACTTCGACATCCGCCAGCAAGGCTTTTTGGTTGTCTTCCTTGAGCTTGACTTTGGCGCCTTTCAGCTTCGAGGCAAGCTCGTCGATCGCCGATTGCAGTTCTTGTCGCTCCTCGGCCGACAGTTCGATGCCGGCCGGAGGAATGACCCGTGGAATCGGTTTAGGCTCGGCCGCGAGCGCCGCGGCATTTGCGATCGAGCAGACTATTGCGACCAGGGACGGGGCGACCGGGCGGGCTGTGGGGATCATGGCGAGTCTCATCTCACTCCGGGCGTCGGGCGAAACCACTCGGCCCCATGATGACAAACCGCCTTGCGAAACTCCAGAGGTGCGTTCTATTGCAACGGCTTCGACGAAATCGG
>DATNEC010000169.1:0-5255 GCA_035606815.1 Pirellulales bacterium | reverse complement strand
GCCTGGGCAGGGCAGTTTCTGGGCGAACTAGGCGTTCGGCTCGAAGTCCGCCGCAAGCCGCTGTTTTGGTTCGAGGCGATGGAAACCGCCTACGATGCGGCGCGCGGTTGTCCCTGTTTTCTCTTCGAAACGCCCGCCGGGGTGTTTTATGGCATGCCGCAGATCGACGCCCTGGGCGTCAAGGTCGCCGAGCACACGGGCGGCGCCGTCGTGACCGACCCGCTGGCGGTCACGCGCGGGCTGGAGCCGGCCGAGCGGCGGCGAGTCGAGGAATTCATCTCAGCCTCGCTGCCGCAGGTGAGCCATCACATGACGCGGCATAGCGTCTGTATGTACACGATGTCGCCCGACGCCCATTTCCTGGTCGATCGCCACCCGGCGTATCCCCAGGTGGCCTTCGCGGCGGGGCTTTCGGGCCACGGCTTCAAATTCACGGGCGTGCTCGGCGAAGCGCTGGCGGATTTGGCGATCGATGGAAGAACTTCGCTGCCGATCGGTTTTCTTGGGACCGGCCGCAAGGCCATTTGCCGCTCCTAGCAGCGCCGCGAAACGCCGGAAAGCGCGGCGACCCACCGCAAACTGCACAGGCTAGGAAGACCTTGCTGGTATTTCCGCCATTTCTGTAGGCGGCGCATGGTTCGGTCGATGGAGCTTTAGGGATCGATGGGGGGGATGGCGGCGCAGCTTTCCCTGTTCCGCTTTACGAAACAAACGACCGAAAGGGACCAGGCGTGAAAACCGTATTCGTCGCAGCCGTTGTGACGGCAGCGCTGTTTGGCGCCGCCGGGCCGTCCTCGGCCCAGCAGCCCGTCACCATCGAGAATTACTTTGCTTCATCCGAGCCTCGACCGGCTGCCCCGTCCGCCAGGACGCCGCAAGCCGGGCAGCCGCCGGCGCGAAGCGTCTCGCGCGGATTCCAGTCTCCGCTGGGCGATCCCGCGAACCTGATGAGTCACCAATATGGCTATGCCGGCTACCCGGCTTACGGGATCGCCCCGGCCGGAGCCGATCTGGCCGCTGGAGAAATCCAGTACGGTTACATCGTCGAGCCGGCCCAGCCGCAGACCGCCCCTCCACCGACCTTCGCCGCCGCCGGCTTCGAAGAGGCGATGAAAAACGATCAGTTCGCCTCGAACGCCACGGGAAAGGCCGCCAATCCCAACGGCGGCGGCTCTTGCGGCGCCGGCGGCTGCGGGACGTCAACGTGCTGCAACGATTGTTGCGAGCCGTTCTGGGCGCATCGCTCGGGCTTCTTCGCCGAGTGGCTGATGCTGCGCGCCCGGGGCGCGGATGTCGCGTATGCGGTCCCTCGCAACGGCGTTGATCCGGCGACCGCGGTCCCCTTCGGCGGCGTCGCCACGGCCAGCCCCAACTACGACCCGAGCGGCTTCCGGCTCGGCGGAATCTACGCGCTCGATCGCTGCTCCAGTCTCCGTTTCGCCTACACCTACTTTCAGACCGAAACCGATGGTTCGGTGTTCGCCAACCCGCCGTTGTCGGTCCATTCGCTGGTCACCGCTCCGCAGACCTTCACCGCCGCTTCCGACAGCCTGGCCGCGCTGTCTCGCTACCGGATCGGGTTTCAATTCGTCGACCTCGACTACCGCCGCTTGATCGCCGCCGGCCGGAATTGGTCGCTGAACTATGCCCTCGGCACGCGCTATGCTCACTTGTCGCAGAACTTCCGCGAGTCGCAGCCGATCGGCCCCGGCGCCACGGGCGTTGCCACGAACGTGAATTTCGACGGCGGCGGCAGCCGCTTCGGCCTGATCGGACAACGCAAGGCGGCCTGCAGCGGTTTCTTGTTCTACGGCAAAGCGTTTGCCGACATCCTGGTCGGCAACTTCCGTTCGAGTTACAACCAGTCGAACAACTTCCAGCAGACGCAGGTTTGGAGCAGTTGGAAGGATTTCCGCACCGTGCCGATCTTGGAGTATGAGCTTGGCGCCGGCTGGCAAAACGCATCGGGCCGCGTCCGCATCTCGGGCGGCTACTACTTCGCCTGCTGGTTCAACACGGTCTCGACCTCGAACTACATCCAGGCCGTGCAGACCAACAACTACGTCAACGTCGGCAATGCCATCACCTTCGACGGCATCGTCGGTCGCTTTCAATACGTTTGGTAATCGCTGAAGTTGGGCGAATCGAGGCTCCCAATCGCGCCGGGCCGACCCTTCCAAGGTCGGCCCGGTTTTTTATTGCGCTCGGTCGCCGGGCTGCTTATAATCGCCGCAGCGTGCGACGAGTCCAGCGCCCATGACAACGGAGACGACCCAGATGAAGAACTTGCCAACGTCGATTGCCGCGTTGCTGCTCCTGACCGGTTTTTCCGCACAAGCTTGCGCCGATGAGGCCCCGGCGGCCCAGAAGGAGCAAGAGTTCGAGCGAGACGTCGTCGTCCGCGCGAAGCTGAAATATCTGTTGTTTCTGCCCGAGGGCTACGAGCAGAGCGAAAAACAGTGGCCGCTGATCCTGTTCCTGCACGGTTCGGGGGAGTCGGGAGAGAACCTCGCCGACGTGAAAAAGCACGGGCCGCCGAAAATCGTGGAATCGAAGCGGGATTTCCCGTTCATCGTCGTTTCGCCGCAAAGTCCCGGACGCGGTTGGCGCCCCGAGATGCTGAAGGCCCTGCTGGACGAGATCGTTTTGAACTACAACGTCGACCGGAACCGCGTCTATCTCACCGGACTGAGCATGGGCGGATACGGCACGTGGACCTTGGCGGCCGCTCATCCCGAGGCCTTCGCCGCCATCGTGCCGATCTGCGGCGGCGGTCGCCCGGCCGACGCCGCCCGGCTCAAGGACTTGCCGATTTGGGTTTTCCACGGCGCCAAGGATCCGGCCGTTCCGCTGGCCCGCTCCGAGGAGATGGTCAAGGCCGTCGAGGATGCCGGCGGAAAGGTGAAGTTCACCATCTACCCCGACGCGGGGCACGATTCGTGGACCGAAGCCTACGATAGTCCCGAGTTGTATCAGTGGCTGCTGGAACAGAAACGCGGCGTCAAGAAATAGTCGCCGCGCTCAGAGTTTGGCCCCGCGGCGAACGGCCGTCTCGACCAGCCGGCCGACGAAGTCGTCGAAGCTCAATCCGCTGACGCCTATGGCCCGAGCCAAGCCGGCGCTGGGGCTGATGTCGGGGTTGGGGTTGATCTCCAAGATAAAGACGCCCCCGCGCTCGTCGAGGCGCAAATCGACGCGGGCGTAGTCGCGGCAGCCGGTCAGGCGAAAGGCGGCCAGCGAGACCCGCACGATCTCCGCAGCCAAGTCCGGCGCCGCGTCGGCCGGGCAGCGAGCGGGCGTGCCGCCGAAATCGGGACTCTCAGGCGTCCACTTGGCGTCGTAGCTTACCAATTTCCAACGATCGCCGACGCGATGGCGGAATTCGATCTCGGCCAAAGGGAGCGCCTGCGGGTCGGGCAGGGCCAGCACGCCGACGTTGAATTCACGCCCCTCGATGAATTGCTCGACCAGCACGTCGCCATATCGCCGCTCGACTTCGTCGATTTGGCGGTCGAGCGCGGCCATGTCCGTGACGACGCTGGCCAGGCCGATGCTCAGGCTGCCGTCTTCTCGCGCCGGCTTGACGATCGCCGGCCCCGCGGCGAGCAGTGACTCCAGAGCGGCTCGGGGCCGTTGGTCACCCGGCGCAAGCCGTCGAAAGGCCGCCGTCGGCAACCCGGCGCCGAGCAGCAGCCATTTGGTGCGGGCTTTGTCGCGCAACAGCGAGAGGCATTCCGAATCGCTGCCCGTAAACGGGACGCCGCAGAGTTCCAGCAGTCCTGCCACCTGCGATTCGCCGGCGCCGGTCCCTTGCAAGCCTTCGCAGAGATTGACGATTACGTCGCTCGGCGCGGCTTCGATCGCCGCCACGATGCTCGTTGGCGAAGCGCCGACCGGCAGCCGCCGATGGCGATGGCCCTGTTTGGCCAATGCGGCTTCGACGGCTTCCACCGCCTCCAGCACGCCGGCTTCCGAGGCCCAATCGGGATGATGGGGCGGAAGGACCGGCTCGTTGTAGAGGATCGAGACGTTCATGGGAAAGTCGGAGGTCCGAGTCGGAAGGCGGAAATAGCTGGCCGGCGATCGTCCTCTCCTTACTCACTCACTCCTTCACTCCTCACCCTCTCAATCGCCGCATCGAGAATCAGCGAAATCAGCTCGCGATGCTCGATTCCATACCCGCGGGCGAGCATCACCAAATCGCCGCTCTTCGGCGAAAGGCCAGGCAGCGGGTTGACCTCGAGAAAATAGGGCACGCCGGCGCGCAAGCGGAAATCGAACCGGGCCACGTCGCGGCAGCCCAAGGCGCGCCAGGCGGCGAGGGTCGCGCGCTCGACCGTGGCGGCGTCGGCCGGCGAGATTTGCGCGGGGCTTTCGTAGTGCAGCAAATGCTCCCAGTCGCGCTTCATCTCCAATGAGTAAACGAACGGCTCCAGCTTCTTCTGCCGCGGCAGCACGCGCATGATGCCGAGCGCTTTTTGCGGTCGATTGCCGACGACGCCGACCGTCAACTCGTCGCCGTCGATGAACTCTTCGACCAGGATCGGCTGCCGATAGGCCCGATAGAGCCGCCCGACGCCATCGGCCAATCGCTCGCGATTTCGGACCAGGCTGCAATCCAAGACGCCTTTGCTCGAGCCTTCGTAGGCCGGCTTGATGAAGACCGGAAAAGCCAGTCGGGCCAGCAGCGGCTCGGCGGCTTGCAGATCGCCCTCCTCGACCAGCGCCCAGGCCGGGGTCGCGACGCCCGCGGCCTGCACCAGCCGCTTGGCACAGTCCTTATCGAGCGTGGCGCCTAGGGTCAGCGGGTCGGAGCCGGTATAGGCGACCCCCAGCATTTCCAAAACCGCCGGCACGCGCGCCTCGCGGCATCGCCCGGCGCCGGTCCCTTCGGCGATGTTGACGACCAACTCGGGCCGCCGCCGGTCGAGCAATTTGCGCAGCAGCGGTTCGCCGTCGCCGAGCAGTTCGACCTCGTGCCCCAGCGAGCGGATCGCGTCGGCGATCGCGTCGATCGTCTGCGGCGAATCGAATTCCTCTTCGACGTCGGCGGCGCCTGGCGCCGCGGAGGGCGAGGGCGCCGCGCCAGTCTTTACGTTAAAAGTCAGGCCAATTCTCACGCCGTCAGCTCCTCGTAGATTCTCGCAGTGCAAGCTCCCGCGTAGCTCATGCTTCAGCATGGCGAATCGTCGATCGGCGCGCGGCCCGCTGCTCTGAAGCCTAACTTAACGGCCTTTTCGCGGGGCGAAAAGCGA